>CAZVTE010000032.1:0-9480 GCA_964629705.1 uncultured Candidatus Saccharibacteria bacterium
GAGCAGAATACTTTTGTGGGCTTGAGAGGAAGTTATTTTGAAGACTAAAAGAACCATCAAAAAAGCAAAATGTCATTAGCTTTATTAAAAAAATATAATTAGCCAAGTCTTCAAAATAAGCTTCCTTCAAGTTCTAGCTAAGCTTTCTTAAGCCTAAGTCTCAGAATAACTTAGGCCGCAAATCTCGGCCAAGTATTTATTTATCGAGCCAGCTATGCTATAATAGTCCAAAGAGATGGAGGTAAAATGGCAGACCGAGCTGAAGCTGAGCAACGAATTTTGAAACTACGCGATTTAATTAACGATTATCGCTACCATTACCATGTTTTGGATGAATCAATCATGTCTGAAGCGGCAGCGGATTCGTTAAAGCATGAGCTGTCCGAGCTAGAGAAAGAGTTCCCAGATTTGATTACGCCAGATTCACCTACGCAACGCGTGGCTGGTCGTCCGTTAGACAAGTTTGAGAAGGTGACTCATAAGGACCGGATGATTTCGCTGGCAGATGTTTTTTCAGAGGACGAAGTGCGTGGTTGGGTGCTGAGTACGGAGAAAATGATTCCTGGCGGTAAGATTGAAGAATACTTTACTGATATTAAAATGGATGGTCTGGCCTGTGCCTTGCATTACCAAGATGGGCTGTTAGTGCAGGCAGTTACTCGGGGTGATGGTATGGTGGGCGAGGACGTCACGATGAATGTCCGCACTATCGAGAATGTCCCGCTCCGTATTAGTGAGCCCGGTCACGTGGAAGTGCGCGGTGAGATTGTGATTTTTAAGAAAGATTTTGAGGAGCTCAACGCCAAACAGCAGAAATCCGGCGAGAAGGCTTATGCTAATCCGCGCAACCTTGCTGCTGGCAGCATCCGTCAGCTCGACCCAAAGGTGGCCGCTAGCCGCCGGCTCAAGTTTATGGCTTACGATCTTGTAGAGCCAGATTTGGCTAAACATTCTGAGGCTTATCAGAAGCTCCGCGAGCTTGGTTTTCGTACTAGCGGGGAGGACAAAGTCTTTACAAGATTAGAGAAATGTGATACAGATTTAGGTAATCTGGTAGACAATTCTACCTTATCTTCTCATTATAGCACAGATTCTTCAGAAAGTCAAGAGAAAAATACTAAAAATAGCAAAAATACGACCAAAAATGACACCAAAATCTCAGAAAATGACGCTAAAAGCATAAAAACTATTGACAAAAACGGCAAAGTGTGCTTAGGTGGAGTGTTTGACGAGATTCAGAGGCTAGAAGAAACTCGGCAGAATTTGCCTTTTAATACCGATGGCATGGTTATTAAGGTGAATAACCGCCGGATTTATAAGGATTTGGGTATTGTAGGTAAGACTCCGCGTGGCGCTGTAGCTTTCAAGTTTCCAGCCGAGGAAGCAACTACAAGGGTGCGAGATATTGTGATTAGTATTGGTCGTACTGGTGCGGCTACTCCGGTAGCGATTCTGGATCCGGTAGTGGTAGCTGGGAGCACGGTGCGTCATGCTAGCTTACATAACGCCGACGAAATTGCTCGCCTCGATGTGCGCGTAGGCGACACTGTGATTATTTATAAAGCTGGCGACATTATTCCTCAGATTAAGGAGGTTTTAGCTAGCCTAAGACCGGCAGATACCGAGAAATTTGGCTATGTGGCGGCTCTAAAGAAGCAATACCCTGAGCTTGAGTTTGAGCGTCCCGCAGGCGAGGTGGTTTACCGCGTCAAAGGTGAAAACTCGGATTTAATTTTGAAACGCGCACTCGAGTATTACGCCTCCAAGCCGGCCCTTAATATCGATGGTCTAGGGGAGAAAAATATCGTAGCCCTAGTGGATGCTAATTTGGTTAGCAGCATTCCCGATTTATATAGGTTGACAGCTAATAAAGTTGCTATGCTCGAGCGTTTCGGCAAATTATCGGCCAAAAAATTAGTCGAAGGGATTGAAAATAGCAAGCGACCGAATTTGAATAAATTCATTACGGCTCTTGGAATTCGCCACGTAGGTGCACAGACAGCGGTAACGCTGGCGGATGGTTTCGGTAGCCTAGAGAAGCTGCAGAATGCTAGTGAAGAGGACTTATTGAAATTGCCAGACGTTGGCAAAATTGTCGCAGAGTCGATTCTAGCATGGTTTGCCGATGAGGATAATGTCAAGATGCTAGCAGAGCTCAAAGAGCTGGGGGTGGCACCGCAATATCAAGACAAAAGTAATCTGCCCCTACACGGCCAGAGTTATATCGTCAGCGGTACGCTCGACAGTATGGGTAGGGAAGAAGCCGAAGATAAATTAAGAGAATTAGGCGCTACCGTTACCAAGAGCGTAGGCAAAAACACTACCGCGCTGATTGTTGGCGATAAACCAGGTAAGAGTAAAACCGATAAAGCCGCTAAGTTAAATATCCCCGTGATAGACGAGGCGGGGTTTCTCCAGCTCGTTGGGCAAGAAAAAGAGCCCCAGATGTCATAATCTGAAGCCCTGTAGTGTATCTGGCGCAAAAATCCAATTCTATACTCTAGCAGCTTAATAATAGGTGTAACGGATAGTTGGGTGTTTTACCTTTTTGGTCGCCTTAAAGACGAAGGGATTGTCGAAAGAAATCTTCAACAGATTCTTCCCCTTAGAACCCTTTATGGTTGCGTTCGGGCGGCGAGAGGTTACTTCATATTTCAAGTCAAACTTCTCTGCCGTCTGCAACATAGCGTAATGGGTGATTAGGAATTTTCCTCCTAATACCTCAGTATACCACTTTTCACCGCTGTCGAGCGCCGCCAGTACGTCAGCCCATTCTGCCGTGAAGGTGAACCGCTTCATTTTCAAGGCTTTATCGATTTGTTCTTGATAATAAGCGGCTAGCTCTTCTGGATTCGGCCAACCGTTCGCACCCGTGTCCGGTCCGACGATAATAGTTCCGCCAGGCTCTAAACAGTTTGGGCTGACTGTAAAAATCACATCCCAACATACCGCCGAGAGCGAATGGTAGCCTATAGCTGCCGCTGCTTGCAGGTCTTCCGGAGAGAACCCACCGTCCTCCGCCGGATGGCAGTGGTAATAATCCAGTGCTGCCGAGTCGCAGCCTTCTGGACAGGTAAACAGCACGCTGTCTCGCATCAAATTCGTCCCCTCCAGAATCTTTTCACCGGTATCGCAGTCAAAGGCAGCTGCAATTTCGTACGGCGAGTTGGTCATCGTGTTAATGACTTCCTCTATCGTGTCACCACTGTCGCGATCCTGCCACGGACCGACCAAGCTTCCATCCGACTGACCGTTTACTCTCCAAGAGCTATAGCCGCTCATTTCTCGGACGATTGTCCAAAAGTCTCTTGTGGAGATATTTGGCGCGGTCACCGCCGCTTCGGTTGTCATAGTTCCAGTCAACACCATTCCCAGTGCCAGTGCCAGTACTAATGCTAAACTTCTTCTGCAATTCTTCATAAATTTTTTCATCTTTACCCTCCTATTTTTGAAAAACTATTCTGAAAACCATTTCTGCAAATCTTTTAGTACCATTCCATTGAAGGATTTATTCGGCAGAATACTCGTAGTATATATTATTCCGCTTCCGTACCTTTATTGGATTGGTATAGACCACCTGTTTCAATGGACACCCCTTATAGGGTTTAATTTCATCGGTTTCTCGGCGCGGCAACGCTTCGTATTCTAGGCCGAAGTGCTCCGCTGTCTTAATGGCTGCATAATGCGTATAGAGAAACGCCTCTCCCGTCTGGGACGTTGTCCAAGGCAGACCATTGTGTTTCAAGGCGGTCATGGCTTCTGCCCACTTTGGTTCAAAAGCGAGTTTCGGCATCCGCTCTGCCTTGTTTAGCTGCTCTTGGTGGTACTTTTCCAGCTCCTTGGAGTCTGGCCAGCCGTTCTTCCCGGGTTTCATACTAAAAATGAAGTCCCAAGCAACGACTATTACCTCTGCTTCATCGTAAAGCGCTCCAATTGCAAGGTCACCTGCCGAGAAGCTGCTGTCTCTCGCCGGATGCACGTGAATGGTGGTATCTCCGGAATGATGCTGGTAACCTGGAGCCCAGTTTACCAAATCACTCATCTGGTTAGTCCCATCCATCATCTTCTTGCCGTTTTTGTTGAAAGCCACATGGATTTCGAACGGCGAGTCAGTGATACTTTGAATTACTTCCTCTATGGTATCTCCATTATCCATGTCAATCCACGGCGGAGTCTTAGAGTCATCGTAGTCTCTTACTAACCGAGACTGATATTGCTCACGTTCCCGATAAATTTCCAGCAAGTCCTTCTCTGAAGTATTTGGTACCTGCGGCGCGGCCTGTGCTGGTGTCACCATGACGATTACCAGTGTCAGTGTCAAAGCTAATATCTGTTTACAACTATTCCAAAAAGTTTTCATAGAAATCCCCTCTTTCTCTATTTCTTGCGCCAGATTTTTAAATTGCTTAAGGTTCTGCACCTTTAGCCATCAAAAACCTCCGGCGCTGAGCATCTTGCTCATCCTTATATTTCCATTGTAGCATACTTTTCTAAAAAAGTCAATACTAAAACGTCAAAATATGGCAATAATATAGCCTAAAACCACATTATTCATAATAATAAAACCATAAAAATCTTAGATTCTGGGAAAATTAGCAGATTTTTTGCCATTTAGCTGGAATGACAGAGGTGAACCATATCATGCTTATGCTGGCAAAAATAATTTCCGCATGTTACAATTCCGGCATGCAAGAACTTTTTGTATATCTCGATGACTCTGGTGTCCTACATAGGAACGCTAAAGAACAATATTTTATCTATGCTGGCTATATTTTTACCTCAATTTCCGAAAAAGACAAGGCTCTGCTACGCTTTTACGACGCCGTTTGCAAAATTAAACGCAAAACACGCGGAGAAATTAAGGCAAGCCAAGTAAAACCGCTAGTCAAAAGCTTTCTCAATGATAAAATGAATAGGTTTGAGTCGCTCAGCTGTGTGGTTGACAAAACTAGGGTTTATGACCGTATTCTGGACTGCAGTCAATCGATTCACCGTTATAAAGATTATTGTATCAAGCTTATGGCTAAGGCTAAAATTCTCAATCTGATTGAGCGCGGGCTGGTGGACCCAAACATTGACACGATTGTCCATTTCTATATTGACGAACAACCAACTACTACCGATGGCCGCTATAGCTTGCAAGAGGGAATTTTTACCGAATTTTCGGCTGGCACGCAAAATTTCGCTACTCACACTTTTTATGAACCGATTTTTCGTCGGCAATGCATTATTACCACTGAGATTTGCGATTCCAAAGAGAATTATCTGATTCAGGCTGCTGATTTTCTAGCCAATAGCATTTTTATTGATAATAATCGCCGTAAGAAATCTAAGCGCCAGTATCGCCGGCATACCGAGATTCTATTGCCATAAAAAGTCTTGCCAAGAAACTCAGCAAGACTCTAATGTACACCCTCCTGGGTCAATTCCCGAACAACTCCCACTTTTTTGAAAATGGGTTTCCGGGTGGTTTTAGCAGCAGAATCGCACTACAAGACCGAAAATCGACAAAACTTCCGCATAACTCAGTATTTTATGGTATAATGAAGACAATATGCCGAAGTTTGAGTTAGTTTCCAAATATCAGCCTACCGGTGACCAGCCGGGGGCGATTAGGCAGCTCACGGAGGGGCTGAAGAAGAATATTCGCGAGCAGACTTTGCTCGGGGTGACGGGCTCGGGTAAGACTTTTACTATGGCTAATATTATCCAAAATTTTCAGCGACCCACTCTGATTTTGGCGCATAACAAGACTTTGGCGGCGCAACTCTACTCCGAATTTAGGGAATTCTTCCCTAAGAACGAAGTGCATTATTTTGTCAGCTATTTCGATTATTACCAGCCAGAAGCGTATATTGCTAGTACTGATACCTATATCGAGAAAGATTCGGCGATTAATGAAGAAATTGACCGTCTGCGTCATGCAGCGACAGTTGCGCTTTTGACGCGTCCTGATACGATAGTTGTGGCATCGGTGTCTTGTATTTATGGTATTGGTTCACCAGACCATTATACAGAGATGTCGTTGCCATTAATCAAGAAAAATGGCGTGTGGCAAGTGCCGAATGGTGAAGCCTTGGCGAATATTATGAGCGAAGCTGCCTTGATTAACCCTGAGACGCAGTCGGAAGAAAGCCTCAGTCAGCATAATTTTGTCAGGTATCTAGTGGCAATGCAATATCATCGCAATGATTTGGCGTTCGAGCGCGGTAATTTTCGGGTGAAGGGTGATACGGTTGACCTCTATCCGGCGAGCGGCGAATGGGGTTATCGTTTTGAGTTTGCTTTTGACACTTTGGAAGAAGTACGTATTATTGACCCGCTGACCGCCGAGACCCACGAGAAACCAGATTATATCCATATCTTCCCAAATACTCACTATGCTACGCCTAAAAATGAGCTGGAAAACGCCTTGATCAAGATTCAAAAAGAATTTGAAGATAGATTGCAGTATTTTGAAAAACACGGTAAATTTTTGGAGGCTCAACGGTTGTCGCAGCGTACCAAATATGACATCGAAATGCTTAAGAACACCGGTTTTGTCAAGGGGATTGAAAATTATTCTCGCCATCTTGACGGCAGAAAGGCTGGGCAACCACCAGCTACTCTGATTGACTTTTTTCCAAAGGATTTTTTGCTGCTAGTGGACGAAAGCCATATGACCCTGCCACAGGTGCGGGGAATGTATAATGGTGATCATGCTAGAAAAAGCACGCTGGTGGAGTACGGATTTCGCTTGCCGAGTGCGCTAGATAACCGCCCCCTGACTTTTCCAGAGTTTCATAAGCATATTAAAAATGCCATCTATGTTTCTGCTACTCCTGGACCATACGAACTGGAGAACTCCCCTAAGCCAGCTGAGCAGGTGATTCGCCCTACGGGTCTGCTTGATCCAGAAATTGAGGTGCGACCACAGGATGGGCAGATTGACAACTTGATGGAAGAAATTGACCAGCGGATTGCCAAAAATCAAAGAACTTTGGTAACGACCTTGACAAAACGCATGGCAGAAGATTTAACTGACCACTTGCAGGAACGTGGCGTTAAGACGGCTTATATCCATTCCGACATTGACACTCTGGAACGTGGTGACATTTTGCGTGATTTGCGTGCCGGTGTGTACGATGTTCTAGTAGGAATCAACCTCTTGCGTGAGGGTTTGGACTTGCCAGAAGTTTCGCTGGTAGCGATTCTGGATGCCGATAAAGAAGGCTTCTTGCGGAGTGAAAGCGCTTTGATTCAGACGATTGGTCGTGCCGCTCGTCATGAGCAAGGTAAGGTAATTATGTATGCTGATAATATTACCGAGAGTATGGAAAAAGCTATTACGGAAACTAATCGTCGCCGCGAAATTCAACAAGCTTATAACCAAAAACACCATATCACACCACATTCTGTGAAAAAAGAAATTGGTGAAGGCTTGCGCGCTATTATTCCACAAAAAGAAGAAGTCACAAAACTTGATTTAAAGCGTGTGCCCGATGAGGAAATTCCGAGCCTGATCAAAGAATTGCAATCACAGATGCAACTAGCGGCCTCTAATCTTGACTTTGAGAGGGCAGCGATGCTTCGCGACCAGATTGCCGAGATTCAAGGCGAGAAAGGTAAGAAAAAGCGCTAAATGAAATTTGCCAGTGCAATCTTAAGTATTGTTTGTCTAGGAATTTTATTTTCTCTTGGCGTGATTCCAGAGAAAAGCTACCGCAATGCCGATTTTAAGATTCCGGATTACTACAGCCAGCATGACCAAGATGGTGACGGAGTTGACGACCAAACCGATATTCTTGCAAGTGCTAGGCAATATCTTGCCACTAAGCCAAAATACGCTAGCAAATATTACGCTAGCGGCTATCCGGATGATGGTTATGGCGTATGTACTGATGTGATTGCTTTTGCCCTGCAAGGTGCGGGCTATGATTTGCAAAAGCTTGTGGATGCTGATATTCGCCAAGAGCCAGAGAGATATGGCATTGATATGCCGGATGCGAATATTGACTTTCGGCGAGTGCAAAATTTGCTAGTGTGGTTTTCGGAGCATGCGCAGAATTTGACCACTAATCTTGCTGAGATCTCAGCGTGGCAAGGCGGCGATATTGTGATTTTTCAGAATCATATTGGGTTGATTTCTGATAAACGCAATCGCAAGGGTATTCCGTACTTAATTCATCATTATAGCCCGATACAGGCTCAGTATGAAGAAAATACGCTAGAGCGCCATGCAGCGGAAATTGTTGGTCACTTTCGTCTCAGTTTATGATTTGAATATTGCTAAAATATGTATAGTATGCTAGAATAGTATGGATTAAACAATATTTTTGATTGTTTTGCTCTTTAGAAATAACAGTTTTTGAGGGGCAGCAATCTTACCAAAAGGAGGGGTCTTAGTGAAAATTAAGAACAAATGGTATCGTAACACCCGAGGAATGATAGCTCTGGTTATTGCAACTGTCTTTATATTGCAATTTTTCTGGCTAGCCAAAACAACCACCGCTCTGGCCGCGAGCACTGACCGGTCGAGCGACGTAGAGGAAACGGCTGATTTCTTGCGAGAGTCTATCAAAATTATCCGGGAACATGACGAATTCAAGGATGGCTATTTTTGGATGACGACAGTTCAAGATGTGACAGATTCTGAATCGGACGACAGCTATGACTTAGACAACATTCTGCAGTCCAGTTCAAATTCTTGCACGTTGCAAGCGGGGCATATCTATACTGTCAGGCTGAGCTTCCTGTGTGGCATTGATGCTGATAGTCCAGAGAAGCAACAAGTCCGGTTGCAGGCGCGTTTTCCGGATATACTGGAAGCTGGCGAGGTTGATGCTATTAGCTCAGCTATCTTTGGCGAGCATATCTCTAGTGCTATCGACTTCTTTGGTATTAGTGCTAAAGAGTCAGTGCGCCTCTATTATGTACAAGATTCAATGAGTGCACGAACGCTCAAAAGTGGCGGTAGTAAACTAGAAGCACCTAAGGAGGCTGTGGAAGCATTGCTGGCTTCGGCTGATGGTTTTAGCTTGTATAATGCTTTTGCTCGCACAATCGAGCTTGATGAATTCGAGATTACAACTTTTGACGTGAGCTATCGCATTGCGGTAGAGTTCTTGCCGGATCAAGTCGATATTGCCAAGAGTCGCTCTAATGATTTTTGGTGGGGACAGAAGTTGATGGGTGAAGAAATTACTCCTGCTCCAGCAAGGGAATTAGCAGTAATAACGGCTAAACACCAAGTGGTTAGTGATCCGCTTTGCGAGTCAGAAGCAGCCGACCATTCCCTATGGATCTTTTTGGGTGTGGTGTTGATTCTAATGGCGATTGCAGTAGCAGGAATATGGCATCGTTGTCACGTGGAGTCTAAGAAGATTCTTCAGTCAGAGGAACGTGGCCAAGAATATGAATGATAAGCAGGCTTTACGACAGCTGGACTTTTGCTAATCTGTTATTCTTGTGCAAGCGGCATTCTTGAGAGTGCCGCTTTTT
>CAZVTE010000033.1:0-9480 GCA_964629705.1 uncultured Candidatus Saccharibacteria bacterium
ACAAAGAAACTCCAGCCTAAAGAACCATGTTTCTCTTGATAATAAGGATTCAATCTATGGTGTACCACATCCATAACCATGTTACTACAAACAAAAGCTACGCCGATCACCAAAATACTACCGACACTAATCACGGCATTCTTCTTATTCACACGCCTAAGGAGATCCGTTACCAGCAAAATCACTATAGCTATCAAAATTACCACAAAAATCGAACGAAAAGAGTTCCCGATTGACAAAAGAATCCCTGTTAAAAGCGACAAAATAAAAAATGCACGATATTTTTTTGTCTGCAGAGAAGTCCAAAGAAAATAAATACAAAAAATTACCAAAGCGAGAAAAAAATTCGTATACGACAGCGCAAGCCCCTCTACACAAAAAACCACGCTTAAAGGATTGAGCAGCAACATCACGAAGCCAAAAGTTGCAGCTTGACGATTTTTCCACTTTAATAAAACCACATAAATTAAAACCGCAGCCGCAACATCACATATAATATTAGGAATCAAAATCGCAGTATAATTAACACCAAAAATTTTCATAGCAAGAGCAACCATACCAGTAAATGTTGTCAAATACGGAAAGCTTGCTTCATAAACTCCTGCAGAAAATGATTGAATCGCCCCGGTCTCCAATATCTCCTGAGCGGCATACCAATGAATTCCGGTGTCGCTACCATCGCCATAAGGTATATAGAAATCATTAAAAGACAAGAAAGCTAATCTTGCCGCAACACCAACAACCAGAGCCGCTAAACCCAAAATCCTCAAAAACCAAACATTCTCCAACCAATGCATTCTCTTATGGATATAATAATAACCAAAACTTACCAACGCTAGAATCAAGCAGAATCCAATAACCATATAACTTGGACGATTCAATTCTAGTCCCGCATTAGCTCTTAGAAATAGAATCCATAAGGCAAACAACCCTCCGACCACAAAGACTGTTTTCGTCAAGAAAACCGACACAGCCATAGCCTTTTTCTTTAAGCCAACAGACTTGCTTTGTAACCTCTGCTCCATCATATAACTAAGTATAGCATAGAAAATCCCAAAATTACAAACTTATAAAAATAACTTTAAAAATCGTTGAAAAGCGTAAAACAGGATTGACTTTTATTCTAGCATCATATATCCTAAATATAGGAGTAAAAGGCTATGACAAACGAACAATCTCAGAAGAAATCCGCTCATCGAGTACCGCCCTACAAGCGACCAATCGTAATTGCAGTTTTTCTAATCTTAGTTATTATAACGGCAGTTGCTACTGTATTCTTATTAAAGAATTCCAAAGTAATAGAGTCCAATACTAATTCCAGTCCGAATCAAGATTCTCCGTCAACCAGTAATTCTCATACTGGACCATCTAATGACGAGTTACAGAAAGTCGTTCAATATGAAGGCGAAGACCCAAATGATTTAGAAGAATTAACTGGCTCAATACCATATAAAGGTATCGATACTGGAATTTTAACTGTCAACGTTACAATTGACCAGTATTTGACAAGTGAAGGTAGCTGCGAACTTATTTTAACTAACGACAACGGAGAAAAATATACTGCAAACAGCAGAGCCGTGGCCGATATTACATCTTCAATCTGCGAATCATTCAATGTCCCAGTTGAAGATTTAACGGAAGGTCACTGGAACATAGAGGTTCTCGTAAAAGCGGAGGATAAAAAAGGTACAATAAAAGATAGTGATGGAGTAGATATTTAAAAATGTTACAAAAAAACACAATTTCTGTCTCAAGGCATACAATTTTATGTATATTTACAGTTTTTCTATTTAGCTTGTGTTATTTGCTATATTTCATGTTCAACTTTAACGACGTTCAGGCTACATCAGCCGTTGGATTCAATCCCGGAAACATTATTAGCGACACTGTCATGGGGAATTACAGTGCCATGACCAAGGCTGATATACAAAATTTCTTAACAGCAAAAAACAATTGTTCAAATCGTGATTATAATTATTTCGTCAAATTATCAAATGCCTCGCCTCAATATACCTGGCATTGGGAAAACGGACACTTCGTATGTCTATCAGAAGAAAGGTTTGGTGACGGCGTAACTATAGGTAGCGGACAAACTGCAGCAGAAATTATTTATGATGCTGCGCAGGAGTATCGAATTAATCCGCAAGTCATCATTGTACTATTGCAAAAAGAAACTGGACTAATTACCGACCCAATTCCAAATAGTGGCGATTACCGTAAGGCAACTGGTTTTGGTTGCCCAGACACGGCAGCTTGCGATTCCAAGTATTACGGATTTAAAAACCAGGTCAGAAACGCCGCAAAGCTTTTTAGGGATGTTCTGGATGGAGGATATACAAACTACCCTGTACGAAAAAACGGTGTTTATATTGGCTACCACCCTAATAAAAATTGTGGAAGCTCTCAAGTTTTCATAGAGAATAAAGCCACCTCAGCACTTTATCGCTATACACCATACCAACCAAACAGTGCAGCCCTAAGTGCTGGTTACGGCACCGGTGATGCCTGCTCTTCATACGGTAACCGTAATTTTTATATGTATTTTACTGATTGGTTCGGCAGTACACAACTAAGCGTCTCCGGCACTCCTATTACCATTCCAAATGGCACTTACAGTCTCACGTCAGCATTATCATCAAATCTAACACTCGGTTCTAGCACGTCTTACAATAGCCAACTTACAAATCACACATCAAACAGTAAGTCTCAATGGAAAATCGAACAAGTCGCAGGAACTAGTTATTATAACTTAATTGACATTTCTACCGGCAAGGCACTTGATATTTATGACGCTAGAACTACTAATGGCACAAACATTCAAACATGGAGTTATAATAACAGTTGCGCTCAACAATGGAAGTTTTACCAGACTGACGATGGCTACCTCACACTAGAATCTGCCTGTTCTCCAGGGATGGTACTGGACGTCTTTGATGCACAAGCTAAGGCCGGTGCCAACGTTCAACTTTGGCAAACCAACAGTAGCCGCGCCCAAAAATGGCAACTTTATACCGGCAAAACTATCGCTGATGGCGTCTACAATATTCTTAGTAAAAGCGACCAGAATAAAGCCATAGATATCCATAACTCTATCAATGCTAATGGCACTAATATTAAGCTATGGCAAACTAACGGAGCTTGGGCACAAAATTGGCAGTTTATCTATGAAAGTAACACTGATTCCTATCGCATTATCAATCCAACCACAGGACGGGCCCTAGATATCGCTGGCGGTAGTACGGCACAGGGAACTAACGTTCAGCTTTGGTCACAAAACTCTACCTGCGCACAGCGCTGGAAAGCTTTAGATAATGGCGATGGTAGCATTACCTTATTATCACTTTGCACTCCTAGCCGTGCTCTAGACTTATCTGGAGGCAACACAGCCAACGATACTAATGTCGAAATATGGAGCACGAACAATACGGATGCACAGAAGTGGAAAATCGCCAAATATGTCTCCGGCACTCCTATTACCATTCCAAATGGCACTTACAGTCTCACGTCAGCATTATCATCAAATCTAACACTCGGTTCTAGCACGTCTTACAATAGCCAACTTACAAATCACACATCAAACAGTAAGTCTCAATGGAAAATCGAACAAGTCGCAGGAACTAGTTATTATAACTTAATTGACATTTCTACCGGCAAGGCACTTGATATTTATGACGCTAGAACTACTAATGGCACAAACATTCAAACATGGAGTTATAATAACAGTTGCGCTCAACAATGGAAGTTTTACCAGACTGACGATGGCTACCTCACACTAGAATCTGCCTGTTCTCCAGGGATGGTACTGGACGTCTTTGATGCACAAGCTAAGGCCGGTGCCAACGTTCAACTTTGGCAAACCAACAGTAGCCGCGCCCAAAAATGGCAACTTTATACCGGCAAAACTATCGCTGATGGCGTCTACAATATTCTTAGTAAAAGCGACCAGAATAAAGCCATAGATATCCATAACTCTATCAATGCTAATGGCACTAATATTAAGCTATGGCAAACTAACGGAGCTTGGGCACAAAATTGGCAGTTTATCTATGAAAGTAACACTGATTCCTATCGCATTATCAATCCAACCACAGGACGGGCCCTAGATATCGCTGGCGGTAGTACGGCACAGGGAACTAACGTTCAGCTTTGGTCACAAAACTCTACCTGCGCACAGCGCTGGAAAGCTTTAGATAATGGCGATGGTAGCATTACCTTATTATCACTTTGCACTCCTAGCCGTGCTCTAGACTTATCTGGAGGCAACACAGCCAACGATACTAATGTCGAAATATGGAGCACGAACAATACGGATGCACAGAAGTGGAAAATAAGACGTAAATAAAATCTCAAGCTCGCAAATAAACACGCCAGAAGTCATTATCCTTGATGGCTTCTGGCATTATATATTTTATATGTACCAGAAAAACTAGATATACATATAGCTATATTCGTGCTATAATGAACTTATATAAGAAGTGAGGAGTTTATGATTACAAAAGCCATTATACCTGTTGCCGGCTGGGGAACACGCAGATTACCTATCACTAAAGTCATTGAAAAATCCATGTTACCAGTCGGTAATCGTCCTCTTGTTGATTACTCAGTTCAAGAACTCATTCAAGCTGGCATCAAAGATATTTACATGGTTATCTCCAACGTTGAGCCTTGCCAAGTACGAGCGTTTTATCAAGACAATGTCGCATTGAATCAATATTTAATTGAACGAGGAAAGTCTGACCGCCTCGCCCTTGCCAAAACTTTACCAGATTCAGTTACAATTCACTATATCACCCAAGATCCGTCCGGAAAATACGGCACAGCCGTGCCAATTGCTTTAGCGGTTAAAGAATATAACATTAACGAACAAGTACTCGTATTTATGGGAGATGACTTCATTTGGAATCCAGATGGAAAATCCGCCAGCGAATCTTTAGCCGAAGCAATTTCCACACAAAATGACTCAGCAATCCTAGGGGTTGAAATTCCTCAAGAACAAGTGGGGAAATATGGCGTACTTTCTGTCAAAAATGGCAATTTAACGCACATTGTAGAAAAGCCAGACATCAAAGATGCTCCGTCCAGCTTAATTAATGTCAGTAAATACATTATGTCTCCAGCTCTACTAGACGAAATTGTCACTTACGTTGAAACTAACGATTTTAGCCCAACCGAGCAAGAATACTTAGTCACCGACCCAATTGATACCTATTTACAAAAAGGCGGTACTATGAAAGTTGCGCCAACTACTGGAGAATATCTCGATGGCGGTAGTGTAGAGGGCTGGGTTCATGCCAACGAAGTAGTTTGCAAAACTACTTAATATTTCTACCCTTTTATGCTATAATATTGAAGAACTTTTATGAAAATTTAAATAAATTATATTGATTATGAAGAAACACAAGAAGACGACCGCAATAGTCAAAAAGAAGCCCGCAATCTCCATTTTAGTCCCCATCTATAATGTTGAAAGGTATTTAAACCAATGTTTAGATAGTCTAGTTAATCAAACCCTCAAAGACATTGAGATTATTTGCCTAAATGATGGTTCAACTGACAGTTCATTAGATATCATCAAAAAATTCGCCGAAGAAGATAAACGCATTATTATTATAGATAAGCCTAATTCTGGTTACGGCGATAGTATGAATATCGGCCTTAAAAGGGCTAAGGGCGAATACATTGGCATTGTAGAATCAGATGATTATATCGAACTCGACGCTTTTGAAAAACTTTATTTTCTTGCTAAAACTTATAATGCAGAAGTTGTACGTGCCAATTATTACACTAATAAAGATGGTAAAGATAAAAAGCTATATTATGTTAATCCAGTAGACGCTGGAAAAATCGTTGATCCTGCGCGGCATACTTGGATTTTTTACCAAGCTCCAGCGATTTGGTCAGCAATTTACAAAAAAGACCTGCTTGACAATAATGATATTCGCTTTTTGCCTACCCCGGGAGCCTCATACCAAGACACTGGTTTCAATTTTAAAGTTTGGGCAGTCACAAAGCGCGCCTATTTCACAACCGAGGCTTTTTTACATTATCGCACCGACAATGAAGCTTCATCGGTTAATAACCCCGGCAAGGTAATGAATGTCTGCTACGAATATGAGGAAATCGAAAAATATCTCAAAGAACATCGCCGCTTCGAGGAACTAGGCACAATTATGGAAGTAGCCAAATTTGGCGCTTATTACTGGAATTTACTCCGCCTCAAAGCTAATTTGTTACCAGATTTTATTAATCGCACAAGGGAAGAATTTCAGACCGCCAAAAGAGAAGGTTTACTTATCAAGAATTATTTCGCACCAGTCCAATGGAAAATGCTGCAGTTTATCTTACATCATTCCACTCCAAGAGCAGTTTTTTATGTCCAACGCAAAAAGTTAGCCGATACTATTCACAAACAGCTCAAAAAAGTTTTTCTAGTTATCTTCCCATCCTATCATAAGCAAGAATTAATTTCGGAGCTTATTACTGAATTATACTCCGAGAGTGATTTACTGGAAGCACGCTTAAAACTACTTGAGCAACAGACTCAAGAAAAGGAGAAAAAATGACTCAACCGAAGATTAGCGTTATCGTTACGACTTATAATACTGAAAAATACATTACAAAATGTTTAAACGCTTTAAGAAATCAAACTTTTAGTAATATTGAAATCATTTGCATCGATGACTGTTCTACTGACAATACTGTTGAAATTATCAAACAACAAATTAAACAGGATAAGCGAATCCGCCTAATTGCTCTAGAAAATAACTCCGGAGTATCAGCCGCTCGCAACCAAGGGCTCAAAACTGCCAACGCAGAATATATCATGTTCTGTGATGGCGATGATTATTATGACAAAACCATGTGTGAAAAAATGTACAACGCTATTTCTCAATATCACACTGATTTAGTAATTTCTGAAATCGGTATCATCTACCAAGCCCACCAAGAAATGAAACTTAGCGATGATTACTATTACAGTTTAAAATATAATGACCTGCACGCAATTAATGATAATTTAATCTTCTTTACTGATCTCGCACCTGCCAATAAAATCTTCAAAAGGTCGCTTATTAATAAATACAACTTAGCTTTTCCGGAAGGTCTACATTACGAGGACGCATATTTCTGCACCGCTTATTTCTGTATCAGTCATACTGTTTTTTATCTCAATGAAAGATTATACAACTATGTTCGACACGAAGATAGCATTATGTCTGACACCTGGTCAAAAAAGAATAACAATGACATTGCTATCGAGCATCTCTTTATCACATTCAAATTATTCGATTTCCTCGAACAAAACGATTTATTAAAACAATATAATCAACTTTTCTGGAGACTTTTTGAAAATTTTGAGCTCTTCGCAATCAACAACAGCAAAACCAAAGAGCAAGTCAAAGTAGTTAAACAAGCTGCACGTGATTTTATTGCTAAACATCAAGAATATTTTGACAAAGCTAATGCTACCGTGAGAGAAAACATCCAGCACAATAGCTCCAGCAAAAAAATCCACGTCAGCTCAGTCAGACTTAAAAGATGGATTATGCGTTTTATGCCAATTTACAGATATTCTACAGATAATATTCAGCGCTTGCGTACCCTCAAAGTAAAAAATGAGCAATTGTTAAATCAAATTCAAAAGGACTTAGAGATAAAATAGCATGCGTCTAGTTGTCGGACTCGGAAACCCAGGAACTGAATATAATTTCACCCGACACAATTTTGGGTTTCTTGCGCTTGATTATTATGCAAAAGTGCGGGGTTTTGCGTGGCAAAACCCCAAATTCGGCGCGCCCTATTTTAAGAATAATCTTGAAAAAACTTTTTTCATCAAACCTCAAGATTATTATAATAATTCGGGGCGCGCCGTGCGGGATTTTGTAGCATACTACAAAATCCCTATTGAAAATCTCTTAATCCTTTGTGACGATTTCGACCTCGAATTTGGCACCGTTCGCTTCCGCACTAAAGGTTCCAGCGGCGGGAATAACGGTCTCAAGTCTATCGAGCAGTATCTAAAAACCACCAATTTTGCTAGAATTAGACTAGGGACTAATAATTCAGAACTACGCTCAAAAATGGGCGATGTTAAATTCGTCTTAAGTCGTTTTACGACCAACGAAAAAACTGCCTTACCAGCAATTTTAAACCAAGCTATACAAAAAATTAATAATTTTCTAGGAGAATAAACATGCTCGACAACATCAAAAACATTGATCTCGCCACCGTACCAACTTGGGCTTGGGGAATCGCTGCCGTTATCGGCATAGTTATGTTACTTATCGTCTTTAAGGCTCTCAAAACCGTCATCTGGCCGGTCAAAATTATCTTATCACTTATCTCCACAGCTTTTACGGTTGGTATCTTCATTTTCCTACTTTATACTATGGGAATTATTGATAGTAATGATATCAATAAATACTTACCAGATGCTGGACTAGACGAATACACCAGACGCATCGATAGCGGCATTAAAGATTTAACTAATCGCAACTAGATTATTCCCAAAATGATAAAAAGACTCGGCGAAACCGAGTCTTCTCCTAATAAAAACTTAATAATGTGCCAAAGCTAGCCGTCGCATTTCATCCTCCTGTATTTCTAAGATGCTACGTTCATAAACTGCCAGTACGCCACTACCTAAATCAGGTCGATAGCAAAGTGAAACTCGCTTCAAAGTCTTGAGCGCCTCCGCCCGAGCAGAATTGCTATTAAATCCGACTGCCATTTTCACCTCACCAGCATCTTTAGCAATACTGCCCTGGACTAGTAAGAAGTTACCGCATACCTCCAGATCTAGTATCTCCAACACCAGTTTCACTGGCTCAGCAAACATCTCTACCGATCCCTTCACGTCAAACAGCATTTTCGTTACTTTTAGCTCGACTACCCCCAATTTTTGGAAACATTCCTCCTTCGGCTCATCAACCACTTTAAAATAATGTTTATAGCTATTAGCCTCGCGTAGTGGCTCAAACAAGTCCAGTGGCAAAGTTCCTGCGTTCAATACTCGTAACTTACGGTTATCAATCAAACGCTTCATCTCCGCATAACCCACCCAATTCAGCTCGTAGTCCGCAATCCCAAAACAGCCTACCCTAAAAACAACATCATAATAAACCTCATAACGCCTGCCCTCATCAAATTCATCCCAAGATTGCAAAACTGTATCAAATGCTAAAACGTCCTGCGTTACAATCACCTGCATACGTACTTTTTGTTGATTAATCGCGCCTGAATCTTCGCATATTTTTAGCAATCCTTCAGTACCTACTGGAATAATTGGCAAATCTATTGGCTTATCCCATACCGGCATAAATTCATCGCTATCTTCTCGTACACGCACACACTTCAGTAAAGTTATAGACAAATTGCACGTATAGTCCAAGTTGCATCGTTGCTGCAGCTTGAGCCTCTTCTCAAAATGATACCTCATTCCCTCTAGTGATGGCCCATCTATTACTAGGAATACTGACCTAT
>CAZVTE010000034.1:0-9435 GCA_964629705.1 uncultured Candidatus Saccharibacteria bacterium
TACAATCACCCATCCATTTTGCCGTTGTACCACAAGACTGACCCCAAAGTGGATGTGCTAAAACATACTTACCAAGATCCCAAGACATCGTATTAGTCTGCGTAGTATCACCTGCTACTCCAGATAGCTGATTTTCTTGATTAATAATATTAGTTGCAGTTGGAATATATCTTGCTTTCCCATCCACAACCACACAGTTTCTCTTCACATTATCAGAGTTCTGCGATGCATCAATGAACGAATTAGTACCACAAGCCGCCATACCATCTGTCGAACTACTTGCAGACGGATTACCGCTCCAAACTGTACCTTGAGTATTAGCAGCAGTTCCCTGTCCAGTCCAACCAATGTCTGTACTACTCTGATTCAACGATCCAGCAGAAATCATGCCAGGAGTAATATCAAGATCAAGGTTTTGCGTCATCCAACAGTTTTGATCTGCCAATTTTGCCACATAGTACAATTTACCATCTCTAGTGTCAATCAATTGTCGAGTCGGTTCTTGACCAGCCGCAACAGTTGCTGCAC
The DNA here is from genome assembly GCA_964629705.1 of uncultured Candidatus Saccharibacteria bacterium. Taxonomy (GTDB): domain Bacteria; phylum Patescibacteriota; class Saccharimonadia; order Saccharimonadales; family Saccharimonadaceae; genus Nanosyncoccus. Next base: position 529 of record CAZVTE010000034.1, read on the forward strand.
CATCATTGCCAGGAGTATTTGCACAGATTTGATGAGTCATATCTTGCATATAAATCAACTCCGACAAATCATTAACAGCATTTGGTTTTGCTACCGCAGAGACCACAATTGTATTGTTATAAGTCCCAGAAGCAATATTAGTATCCACTTTAGAACCAAAACTCAACTGATACTTATCAGCTAATGAACCTGTATCTGGAGCAACTACAGCATCAGTACCAGACGTTGCTGGAACCGGTTTAAACAGAGCTGTACTCGCGTCGGCGAGCGTACACGTTCCGCTACAAGGAGCAAGGTTGTAACCCCAAGTATTCGCAGCTGCCGCCGCCAAAGTTGACTCACTTGCCATCGGACCAATTTTATCTGTAATTGCTGGGTTTGTATTCTTCAAAGTCGACTCGCCAGAACCAGTACTCATATAAACAGAGTAACCGCTACGGTTGTTCGTTGAAACCGTTAAGACCGTACCTGTCACACTCGGTACACCAGCCGACTTCGGTGTTACATCAACACTCACCTTTGTGTTTTCGAGTGCAACTGAAACTACAGAAGCAACATTGACATTATTAGAGAGTACAGCTGTATCATCTGCATTCACCCCATCACTCTGGAACGGACACAGCATCACCACTGCAAACACCCCTAAAAGCCCGAAACAACCAAGTAAGCCGATGCCACTTTTTGTTAGCTTTTTATTTAATTTCATTTTTTTAGTTTGTCCTTTTATTTGACACGACCTTTTTAATTTTGCACGACCTCTAAACAAAATTATCCAAAGAAACAAACCATCCAACAAGAAACAAGTCAAAATCGTAAACGGAGAAATAATCACTTCGCAAACTTCTTAATCGCGGCATTTTGCGAAATAATTTTACCTTTTCTGCCCCTAACTTGGGTCTCTACCTCAAACCCAAATCCCCCTAGTTCAGACCAAAATCTATCGATTTTACCTCTTTCCGAAAAATTCCGTCTGAATTCACGACCTTCTTTGCCGAAACTCCCAATAATTCCACCTTTTACTAAAAGTTCCTGCGGTTTTGTTCTTTTTCAAACTTACGACTGTTTAAAAGTCCTCCGTTGACCTTATACATTATCATTATCGCACACCATAATCACAAAAGTCAATAAATTTTCGCAAGATTTTTCAAGAAGTTTTACACAGGGAAGCTGTCACATCAATTTTTCATTTCCTCGAAAACAAAAAGAGAGCTTGGCCCTGTTCCCGACGGAGCTGGGTCGCCTGCGCCCGCAGATTATAAAAGTTTCAATCTGATACCCCCATTATACTAAAATGCAAATATCTTGTCAACATCTTTCCGTTTTTCTATTTTTTCTTCAACTCAAACAACTCACCACTCTTCCTAATTATAAGTAGCCACCGCAAGCGCCTAATTTCTCTACCTTTCCTTTGTAATATTCTAAAAAGACAGACATCTTCACCCTTAATCCTCCTAAGATCAATAATTACATTTTGCGACTGTTTTACTGCCCGTTTCAAGGTTGTCTCCATTGAGCAGACATTATCACTCACTGGACTTTTCACCTCCCAAAGTACACCCCGCATCAAAAAATCCGCATTCTTATTATTTGGCACACAAACCGGCATATTCAATACAATATTTTCACCTTTTTCTAAAAAATACTTTACAGTCAACTCCTCATGCGCACAGATAATTACACCATTTCTCTCTAGTTTTTCCATATATTCTCTCGTTAACCATGTCACGCATTATAGCACGAATCAAGAACAACTACCAAGCATAGCCATATTCTTTCGATTCTGAAAATCTAAGAAGCAAAAGATGCTTGATGCTTTCATTTCCCCAACTCACATTTTTAATCCAAATAGGAAACCATACATTATCAACACCACTCAAAAAAGTTGCCAAACACCACAAAAGTATCCAGCAACTTCCCAAAAGATATACCTAAAAACATAAAACTCAAACTCCAACCAAACGCGACATAGCGCAAAATGTATAAGGTCAAAATGTACTTTGATTACTAAGAAACTTGAATTCTAAATTTTAAATATATTTATAAAAACTCAACTACCTCCTAAACTACCGTTACGGTAAATTATTTTTATATTTTTACGTATTTTGAAATGTACATACTACTATTATATAGCTTACGGCTAACTTTGACAAGACTTTTCTCGTTATTCACCCAATTTTCTATGTCTGCGTTCCCGAGTAAAGAACTCCAAACTATCTCCCTTTTCTAACAGAATTTTCTTCTCAGTCTTCAGAGCTAAGCCGCCAATTTCATTTTCAATCAATTCCTTTGCTTCAATATGCTCTTTTTCCAAACTCTCAGCTTCTGCTTCACCCAGCACCTCATCTTTTCTTAACACTCGCACCAAATTACCAACTTCCGCCTTGCCCTCAGTAATTTTACCACCAGCAATCAGCTCAGTCTTAGTTACCCGGAAGACCCCCATCACTTCCATCTTACCAACCGTTGTCTCTACAACTTCCTCACCTAGCAGCTCTTCCATACTATCTCTAGCGTTATCCAAAAGTTCGTAAATTACCTTGTAATTTCTCACTTCAACGCCATCACGCGCTGCCAATTTGGCAATGTTCGTCGGTACATTCACATTAAAACCATAAATCACCGTATTATCACCGGCAGCCATATAGACATCATTTTCAGTTACATCGCCAACGCCAGTTGCTACAATATTCAAGGTAACTTCACCTTTCGTATCTATCAATTTCAAGCTATCAACCACACTCGTCACACTTCCAAGCACATCACCCTTCACGATTACATTAAAAATCTTCGAATTATCCACAACATTCATCATGCGAAGCAAATCCGTGCTAGTCACATTAGCACTCGCCGCCTCATTCGCCGCTCCTTGAGCATTCAGTAACGCCGCCTTACGTGCACTCTTTTCATCCTTATATTCCAAGAACTTGTCACCGAAATTCGGCAATTCCTTAAATCCAGTTACTGTCACTGGCGTAGATGGACCTGCCTTTCCCTTTGGCCTCCCCTGAAAGTCCACCATTGTCCGGATCTTACCATATGCACTCCCTGCCACTACGAACTCCCCCACCCTTAGCTCGCCGCCAGTCACTAACAAATTCACCACTGACCCTTTTCCAACTTCCATGTGTGACTCAATCACCAAACCTTCTGCCGGAATCTTCACATCCGCCTTCAACTCTTCAACATCCGCCACCAAAAGAATATTCTCCAACAGTTGCTCCAACCCTTCACCAGTTTTTGCAGAAATCGGCAACATAATAATATCTCCACCCCAAGCTTCTGGCATCAAACCATGCTCAGCCAAGCCCGCCTTAGTCCGCTCAATATCCGCCCCCTCGCGATCAATCTTATTGATTGCCACAATAATCTTCGCATTTGCCCCTTGCGCAAACTTAATCGCCTCAACAGTCTGCGGCTTCACACCATCATCTGCTGCCACCACAATCACCACAATATCTGTGAGCATCGCTCCATGCTGACGGATCGCCGCAAACGCCTCATGTCCCGGAGTATCCAAAAACGTAATCTTGCGCCCATCATACTCGAGCTGATAAGCCGAAATATGCTGTGTAATTCCACCAGCCTCGCCTTCAACAGTTTTCTTATGTAACAAAGTATCAAGCAATGTCGTCTTACCATGATCAACATGCCCCATCACCGCTACCACAGGCGGACGTGGCACTGCATCTTTCGACAATTCTCGCTGACGCTCATTATCCAACCTAATACCAGTTTCCTTGCGCTCCAGGCGCACATTCTCTAACCCCAATTCTTGCGTCATAATCTCCGCCGTCTCAAAATCCAAGCGTTGATTAATCGTCGCCACAATCCCATTCTTAAATAATTCACCAATGAGCGCCGTTACCGACAAGCCCAAAGCCTGCGCCAGCTCATCTACAGTAATTGACCCTGCGATGCGAATAACTTTTTCTTGACTATCAGCTTCAGTAGCCATCGCAAGCTCCTTCCTTAATTAAAATTTATTATTTTTCTATCATTTTTGTACATTCCGAAATACCACAAAGAGCAATTTCTAAGACTTTCACTCCTCGCACTACTCTTTCTATTGTATCACACTTTCAGAAAAATTCAAAGCACTTTTAGCCACAATCTATCCAGAAACTATTTATCAGCCTTAATAGTGCCTTCCTTAATCCTTGCAACTAATCTCTTCACTTTAGCTATATCATTACGCTTAATATAATCTCCCAACACAAACAATGGTCGCACCAACACTCTCAATTCCACCTTCTCCCGCAAATTCTCGTTCGCTCCATAGAATTTTAGCATCTGTTCTCTCAAATCATTACTGCTCACATCCATAAAGTCTGCCGCCTCATCCAAATAACACATTTCACTAAAATCAATAATCCCAACCTTACCATTACTATCTACAAAGATGTTACCATCACCAAGGTCGCCATGAGAAAAAACCATTTTCTCCCCCAGTCGTTTCAATTTCGTTGGAATTACCTCCATAATAAACATATCCATCTGGGCAAGTTCCTCCTCAGAAAAGTATTTTCCTAATTCTTCACGCGACTTTTGATAACGTTTTTGCCAAGCCTGAATTTCCTCATTCACCGTAATCACCTCCGCCTCATCAAGATGAGCTTGATGTAGCTTTCGCAAAGCATCAGCCAACTGCCGCCCAATACTTCGATAGTCTAGATTCTCTAACAATTCTAATGATTTTCCCACCACTCCATGAACTCCTAAATAACTATCATCTGGCGCCACCCAACCGACTTTTTGAACATTTATATCAAAATCAAGCGATTTTATGAAATCCAAGACCTTAGCTTCCGTCTCATAGCTCACTTCTGGCGATTTCTTAAACTTAAACACAATCCGACCATTATCAATCACATATCCACGACTCCAAAACCCATCATCTGCCAGCTTAATACGCTCTGGCAAAATTCCCGTCAACCGCTCAATAATCCGCAACTCGCCTTCCTTCATATGTACATTTTACCACAAAAAATAAGGTTTCCAAACCTCATTTCCAGTTCTAACCCCGGAATCAGACATTAGTAAAACGCTTTAAAAAATCACCCCAAAGGGCATTCTATTTTCTCTGGCTCCCGGGGCCGGGCTCGAACCGGCAACCTCGAAGTTAACAGCTTCTTGCTCCACCATTGAGCTACCCGGGATTATCTACAATTCATTATAGCACACCCACACGCACTTTGACAAGTAATTTTTTATTTTTCATTTCACAAATTTTCACCAGAGCTCACCTTTCTGAGAATCTATCAATCCGCTACCTTATCCATATGCTCCAAAACATACTTTATCGCAAAATCATCCGCATACTTCTCATCCTCCATTTCACGATACTTCTGCGCTTGCAACCTCTGAAAATCCTCATAAGTCCCATACCGAGCCGTATCAGCAAAATACTCGACTTCAGTTGGCAACATTCCCTCATTATGCTCCCGTTTTAATCTTTCAACCTCAAAAACAGCCTCAAAGCTCTCTCCACCATCAAGAAACGTTAATGTTTCCCAACCAGACAAAAAGTCCTCATTATTTACTCCATTATACCCCATAGCATTAGACAAAAAATCATGAGCATGTCCAAACTCATGCAAAAATACTACAACATCAAATAAACTCTGATTAGAAGCCATCTCATTGTAAGAAACCCCTAGACCGTTCGCTATAGTCTCCATCCAAACCTTCCTACTTAGGTTATCTTCTGACCCCTTAGAAGAAGATAAATCAAACTCCACTATTGGCAAACGAGCACCCGGCCGATCAGACGAAAAACTGCAACCTTTTCCATCTATCTTATCAGCATACTCACTACTGTCCTCTAACTTTACACACTTCAAATCAGGATATTCCTCACATAAACTTTGGTAAACATTCGCTAATTTAGACTTCTTTTCCTTTAATAACTCCAAATTATCAGCAGTTCTATCCGCAAAATAACCCCGAATGTCCTCTACCGTCCACAAAATCTCCTTATCTCCGGTGACCTCCGCCATCTCATCCAAATCCTCAAGCATCTCAGCCTCGCCATCAAGCGGGTCGAAAGCCGACTTCACATCAAAGCCTTCCAAAAACGACATGCTATTTAAAACATTTCGCCCCAAAATCCCCTCTTCCTCTCGAGAAAAATCCACCCTCTCCCCATCATTACTCCTAAAACTCTCACCGTTCATCGTATCACCTCCATTATTATTGATTATAACACAAAATAATCACAAAATCGCCTGTACAACTTTTTTACTCAGCATCTGCCTCTGTTATTTTAAGTTTATACCATTCTTTGCCAAATTTCCCTATCCATCACTCTCATATTGTTATTTTCTACAATCTGTGCTATAATAAAAGCAGAGTGGGCCATGAGTATACAAATGAAGTACAGATATGGATATTGCCTATATAGCTATTGCCGTTACTGCCTTGGTACTACTTATTATAGTATCAATTATTTCTGCTGTCAAGGCTAAGAAATACCATTTCGACCACATCGGTCATCGTCGTTACACCACCAAAAACCACCTCATGACCGGCGCCAAAAAACATTGTTTCCAGCTTTTTAACGAGCTATTTGGTCAAAGATTCTATATTATCCCCGATGTTCAGCTTTCTTCTATTCTTAATCATAAGCTCAATGGTCAAAACTATGCCAGCGCTAAAAGCTTTTTAAATGATAAAAACATTGATTTCGTATTCTGTAACAAAGACACTCTACGCCCCGTTTGCGTAGTCAAACTCGACGACAACGTTTCTGAAAACTCCATCCTTAGTATTCAAGACCTACAACGCATTTTTTTAAGTGCTCACCTTCCTTGCATCGTTATCCGCCGCCCACGCAGCCTCACTCGCGAGCGCGCCATTGAAGAGTTCTCTAAAGTCATTTATGAAACTAGCAAACTTGAATAATATCTTTATACATATTCATCTTTCATTCACTTTACTTTGTGCGGAGTGGAAGCATCACCACTGCCGTGATTGCTAATCAAGCAAGGCTCGGACATTATTACTCGAGCACATCTAGTAATAATGCCTACTCAATTATTATTCTACGGCTATCCCCAGAAGTAGTGCAATCGGGCACTGGATACGGTATCCGATACGACAGCTTTTCTCTCCGCATAATAACAACTTTATCATATGACAACACATCTTTGGTAGTAGAGTATTTATTGAATATTACATGCGAAAAAAGTCTTGATTTTTTAACATAAGTGTGATAACATAAAAATATCGCTCTGTGTGAGCTTAGTTTTTGAGCGGAGTAGCTCCTATAAATCCACTCCGCACCAGCAAAGCATCAGAGAGAAAATCCTTGAAACTTATATGATGATATTATTGGATAAATCGCTAGCGTACTGCTCGCAGTATAATACACAGAATGGTTTTCGGGATAAGTAGAATTTGACCACCAATACGACCAGTTACCTATTTGATTAATACCACCTTCCGCCAGATAGAGATGTCCATTACGAACAACATAAAATGGCGACAGAGAGCCATTTTGCCCTCCAGAACTAGGGTTATCACCATAATAAAGTCCATTCTCATCCTTTTCCTCAAACCTAAACCCATACCGACTTAACATATCAACAAAGACAAAATAGAAACTAATTCTACAGAACCCAACACAAAATCCACCTCTATACGAGGTGGATTTTACTTCTCTCAGGTAAATAAACTATTTAGCTATTGTCAAAGAAATCTTACGACCATCTTTATCAATATCTAAAATGCTGAATTTCTTCCGCTCATTCAGCGTAAACACCTTCTCCGGGTCGGCATCGTTCCCTGAACCAAGCTCAGACACGTGCACCAAAGCTTCTACCGCTGGAGAAATCTGAACAAATGCGCCAAAAGGCGTAATGCGAGTAATTGTACCTTCAACCTCATCGCCCTTCTTCAATTTCTCAATCTCTGATAGCCATGGATCCTCTGTAAGCTGCTTAATCGACAGCGATAATCTCTCCTTATCAATTGCAATAATCTTGGCTTCAATATTCTCACCTACCTTAACATAATCGGCTGGATTATTTACTCTTTCCCAAGAAATCTCAGAAATGTGAATCAACCCCTCAACTCCATCAACATTCACGAAGGCACCAAAATCTACTACGCCTGTTACAACACCCTTGACGACATCACCCACATTAAGTTCAGCAAACCTCTCCGCAAGACCATCTTTAACAGCTTCCTTCTCTGAGAAAATCAACTTATTATCCTTACGATTAGCATCCAAAATGCGTACCTTCATTGGCTGACCCACCAAGGAATTCAAGCGTTGCAAAATCTCATCCTTATCTGCAGAGCCAACTCGAGGATAATGCTCTGCTGAAAGCTGAGAAACTGGCAAAAATCCACGAATACCCTCGTATTCCGCCAACAAACCACCTCGATTCGCATCAAACGGCGTAATTTCCACCACCTCTGCACCATCAAGCTTACCTTGGATTTCATCCCAGCCCTTTTCCTTGGCAGCCTTACGCAAAGATAGCAAAACACTGCCATCATCCATCTCAGCCTCAATCACAGAAGCAGAAACTTCGTCACCAACGTTCAAATCACGCGCAAACGACACCTCTCTCCTCGGCACTACACCGATACCTCTCGCACCTAAATCCACTAAAATCTCGTGCTTCTTGATAGAAAGCACCTTCCCCGTTACAGTTTCCCCCACAGCTACACGCTTCACTTCTTCAGAAGCATTAGATAGCAACTCATCCATTGATAGTTTGGCTTTTGCCATAATTATATTATATTTCCTTTCCCTGGGCTCGTTTAAGAAAAACTGTAACAACACCAAAAACACTGCTACAGTACCTCTTAAACGAACCCAAACTTACCACCATTATACCAAACTCCTCTATAAAAGTCTAGGCTTTTCTTGAATCATCTCGCAGGTTGGACAAACATATA
>CAZVTE010000035.1:0-9277 GCA_964629705.1 uncultured Candidatus Saccharibacteria bacterium
AACGCACAACCTCTTCCTTAGGACGGAATTGCTCTATCCATTGAGCTACCAGGCCATAACATCATTATACCACACTTTCCTTCAGAATAGCAAATCTTCCCCATAACAATTAGTCTATTCTCCCAAACAAAATGTCCCGACCGCAATCAATTTACAATATTGATATCGGTCAGGACTTTATCTCCAGTTAATCAGCACTTAATTTCATCAGATTTCTTCAGTCGTCTGCACACAACGCTCCACGTCTTCCTGCATACAAGCGGCAATATCTAGCCACCTGCTCCAACCAATTGCCGCATAAGGCAACTCGACCCTCGCAGTTCCCCGCTCGTCATCGCGCTTCACATCAAAATCCGCCTCGCTCAGATACCCATCCAAGGTTAAGCCCATCTTCTCGATGCTAATCTCAAAAATCGCCTTCTTCGGTTCACACGTCACCAGCCCAAGCTCATTCTGTTGCGAAACCTCATCAAACAGTTTAGCATAATCCTTCCTCACTGCTTTACTAGAACCATCCTTCACCTCATATTCCAGCATTGATATCCTCTTCCGAATCTTCGCTATCACCTGACCAGTCAATGGCACCGACCCCATATCTTCAAACGTAATTACGTCATTTCCTTTGTTATTCTGCGTCACTTCAATCCGGCAAAATCTTTCGCCAAATCCAATCTCCGGCTGTGCTTCCCGCACTTTCTGCTGTGAGTCTGCAATGATTTTTGAATAATTCCCCATAAGCTTACCTACGTTCGCTTTCGCGAGCATCCTTTCTGATTTTTATTTTTGTTGCCTTATTAGCAACCTCTAGCCAACTAACCCTAATTAGCTAAACGTCGCCAACAAAGCTCTCTAAAAATAATATTCAGATGCTAATTAACTCCCAAAATACAATAGCGTACCATCCGCCATCTGTATCTTCCATCATATCATACATACCAAATTATGTCAACAAAATTTCAGAAAATTCTCAAAATGGCAAATCCCCGCCCATCGTTTTGCGACAGTCGGGGATAAATTATCGTAACTGATATTCAATCCTTCTTAAAACGTCAGAAGAATTGCATGAAACCCGGTACCAACTCTTCAAATAACCTTGAACAATTGAAAACCACTTACGCTAATCCGCCATCACCTAAGCTAAAAAGCTTTAGGAAAATTAATCTTCCTCCTTTCTCGAGGAATCACCTGGTCTTTCTCTGGATCATATTTCATAATCCAGGACTCGACTCCATCAATGCCCCCTTCCTCAAGTTCATCGCACCATTTATTATAATAAAGCGACCCCAGGTTAGAATCTATCCATGGCTCAATAATTAGCTCCGGCGAATACGACTCCACGTCATTATTCTTGCAGTTAAACCATCTTATTAGCGCCATAGTATCCGCTTTTGCAGGTTCAGCTACTGGCATAAAACTCTTATTGCCATAGACGTCAGTATAAGTACCATACCAAACTACAAAAAATGAATCATACATATTTTCCGTTCGTATCCAGCGCCGCACGCCCTCCGTAATAGTACGTGATGTGTTGACTGCTCTATACAGGGATTCTGCTTCCATGTCCTTCGGCACAACCATCTGTACAGACAGGCAATCATTCGTACCCTGAAGACACTTCAACCGCACCCTGTACGTCCTGCGGCCTACCTCAACCTTTCCAGGCTTGTCAAAATCAAGCCCTCGATCTAACACGCCATCAACCAATATAAGACTTTCAAAAATGTCCTTCAATTCCCTTACTTTCATAATTCCTTCCTTTCCGCGCCTAAGGCGCACATCAGTTTGCCTAGGAAGCAAGTGAGGTACTTGCACGCAAACCAACTACTTTATTTTTATTTTCTGCACCCTCCATGCAGTATTCAGCCGGCTTAGAGGGATAAACCAGCTGAGTACTACACAGAGTAGCCAAAAAACAAAACTCAGCAAGAGAATAAAGATAACCATTTTACAGGCAAAATCAACGTAATTTTCTCTTATCAGTTACTGTTAATATTACTATAAGCTCTAAAACTTTCGTTAATTAAGCTTATGCTTCCATTGTAGCACACATAGCTCAAAAAGTCAAGAGTTTTTCCCATTCTTTTGCAAAATATCCAAATAATCCGCCTTATTACAGAGATAAAATTATCAAAAAATATTACACAACATATCACAACACAATTCTTTAATTGTTAGAAATCGCCTTCCGCTTCAATCAAGTTTATGCTATAATAAGAACATGTTAGTCCAAGAATTAATCGGTGATTTTGTCGAACATCTCGAGATCGAAAAAGGCCGTTCCAGAAAAACCGCTGAAAATTACGAGCGTTACCTCTTGCGTTTCTTAGAAATCGCTGGTGATATTTCCGGCAAAGAGTATGAACTCGCCCCTGCCGACATTGACCAAGAATTAGTGCGTAAATTCCGCCTGCGGCTCAATCGTGAAGAAGATCGCTATGGGCAAAATCTTGAAGCCATTACCCAGGCTTACCATCTCATTGCCCTGCGCGGTTTTCTCAAGTATCTAACTCAGCGTGGTATCAACTCCCTCGATCCAACTCTTGTCGAGCTGCCCCATGTCGTCCGCAAACAGGTCACATTTTTGCATTATGACGAAATCGAAGCTCTCTTAGGACAGATTGATCTCACTACCGAAACTGGTCTCCGCGACCGTGCCATTATCGAACTCTTGTTTTCTGGCGGGCTTCGTGTTTCTGAACTTGTTTCTCTCAATCGTGATTCTATCAATCTTGACCGCCGCGAGTTTATGGTGCGCGGTAAAGGTCGCAAAGACCGCCCTATCTTTATTTCTGAGGCCGCTGCTGACCGCGTCCGCGACTATCTTGATGCTCGCAGTGATTCCCTCGCCCCACTTTTTCTCAATAACAGCCGCAATCTCCAAACTGTCGATACTTCTGGAGATTACCGCCGCCTCACTGCGCGCTCTGTCGAACGTATCGTTCAGAAATACGCTCGTGCCGCTGGCATCACTAAGCACGTCTCGCCCCACACTTTGCGCCACAGTTTTGCTACTGATTTGCTCATGAATGGCGCCGATATCCGTTCCGTCCAGACCATGCTCGGTCACGCCGATATTTCCACTACTCAGATTTACACTCACGTCACCGACCCACACCTCAAGGAAGTACACGACAAGTTTCATTCCGAGACTGAATAGAAATTCACAAACTGCCGGAATGGCTCATAGCCGGAAAATACTTGTGTTTTCTAGGCGCTACGAGGACAGCAGAAGTTTGCACTAGCAAAATTTGCTAAATTCCACTCTGAAACTAATTGATTACTATTTTTAGACATTTTACTTCTCCTATTCTTTTCTATTATAGCTCAAAATCTTCTTGTATTTCTGCAAAATAATCATAAAAATATTGACTTTTCAAACAATATATGCTACAATGGATAATGTAACTTATAGTTAAGCAGCTTTACAGGTAGAATGGAAACTGCGCTCAGATTTTCATAATCAAGGAGGGATATTATGGAAAATTTATACAAAAAAGTAATATTATTCACAATTACAATCGTGCTCACTCTTTCCGCCACAACAGAAACTTCGTTTGCACAACAATTTTACCAAGTACCCGGTATCTTTGGCCTCATAACTAACGAAGCCACATATCGAAAACTAATGCGAAAAATCAGAGATCCAAAAATAGAAGATTTTCGCTACCGAAACCAGTATATCCAGAAAAACAAAATTAGGATTACGGCCAAGCAAAAAGATAAGTGTCTTATACTTAAAGTAAAAAACACAGACAAGTATAATGATACGGGAAGTTGTCAAATCGAATATAAAACGAGAAACGATCAAGTGGAATTTTTCGTTTCTTGTGAAGCAGACGATTATTCTTTTGACATGAACATAGCTTATAAAAAGATAGACCTTAGTGGAAAAAGACTTCACGATGCTACCGAAAAGTTAGAAACCATAGAAAGAAAAGCTAGAAATAATACCACAATTGTAGTTAAAAGCTATTACAATAGAAAACTCGATCTTAATACTATGAAGGCTGGAAATATCTGCGACATCGGCTATGAAACAGCTGAAGGCCAGAGAATACTCAAAGCTGGCAAAACTATAACGATCATTTTTAATTTAGAAGATCGTTAGCATAACAGTGTCCATTTTTATCCACCCTTAGTCTATCATTCAACTAGACTAAGGGTATTTTCTTGTATTTTTCACAGACTATCTACCATTCAATATTTTACAACCTGTCCTTCCTCATTATAGCTCAAAATCTTTTTGTTTTTCTGTAAAATAACCGTAAAAAGTATTGACTTTCCAAACAATGTGTGCTACAATGGAATTACAGACCTAGCAAAGGACTAGAGTCTGATAGCACATTACGAATTTAATCGGATAGCCTTGCTATTCCGCCTGGTTTGTAATGACTAAAACATCAAGATTTTTCAAGGAGGGTCTCATCATGAGAAAAAAATTTTTTGTAACAATTCTGGCAGTAGTAATGGCAACATCTTTAGGAGCAGCAACAACTCCGGCACAGGCGATGACTGTACAACGGTCAGTGTCGACAAAAACTGAAGCCACTGAATCCACAACAACCAACAGCTCCCGACCAAAAAAGGTAGTGAAGGCTGCTGATTGGGAGAACGAGGATGGCAAGATTTATATGCCGTTCACAGGCGAGTACGTTAGAGCACGATACTTCAACGGACTCATAAAAAAGCTGAAGTCTGGAGTCGACATCCTACTATTGGGTGATCGACCAATTAATGCTGGTGGGGCACTAAATCTGTGCAACATCCAGCTGTCTCAGCAAAAAAGGCCAGAAAATGGCACGGTAGTGATTAAGGTTACAAACGTTAGCAAGGAAAATCTAGAAGATGTACGATTGTACATCAGACAGACAAACAAGAAATGGCAGTTGTTTGTCGATTCCTTAGAAGAAGATGTCGCCTATAGCGAAATCGCTATCGGAAGCGGCAAGGTCAAGGCAGTAGAAATGCTGACCGAAGCCGGCGGAGCCGAAAACTTGAGCAAGCGCCAGCTAATGAGCGCATCAGGCGTGTTCATCGGTGCTGACAAGAGCGGAGATATAAAAGCAGGCAAAACGGTTACGATTACAATAACCATGAAATAACCTGCACAGCAACAGGCTATCCGGTAAATTAGACAACCCTTGGGAAAGATTAGCATCAGGCTATCAAGTACCAAGGGATTCCCTGTTTATTGGGCTACCTTATCTCCCGCCTTTATCTGCGCAAACCGCCTCACCACCTGAATGATTAGAACAAAATATAAAATTATCAGCGCCGCCATCAACTTCTGCTTTTCTTCACTCTACACCCTCATTAGCAGCGGCAAACAATTCCCCAGAATTAACACAACCACAAATGCTGAGACCAAAAACGGACCAAAATAGACTTTGGATTTGCCTTTCTTTAAGGCACCAGGCAGTGCAATCACATCACCCAACAAATTTGCGAGAAAAATCGTCCAAAGTGATAACCACCAATCAGATAAAGCTAATGCTAAAGCTAAAGCAAGCAACCAATCACCACCGCCCATCATTTTTTCGTGCGAAACTTTATAAATCACATAACAAGTCCCTGCTAAAATCACTACGCCCAGTATCGTACTCAAAATTCCTGCTACCAAAAACAAATGTTCACCTTCAAAACCCCAACTGCGTAATAAATAGGCCAAATTTCTTAAACTTTCGCTCGTAGTTCGGTGCACTAAATCGAAAACCAACTCCCAATTCCGCAGAATCGACACTATCAAACCCATAACAATCGAAACCACCAAAAGTACTGTCGGTAATTCTCCCCATTTTGCGTCATATACCGCCAAAATTGTCAATACCACCAGCAGAAGTAAGGTCATCACAAAAGCCAGAATCTGCACAGTCAAAGACTGCGGATTTTTTGACAGAAGCACCCAGTTATCAAGAATCGGCACTAAATACGCCCAGCTCAACATCAAGAAAGCTGCTGCCATGCCAACTTCTGACAAAAAATCCGCCACCCCAATCTTATGCCGACAATAACGACATTTGCCCCCCAAAACCAACCACGAGACAATCGGGATATTATCATACCACTGAATACGCTTTTTACAATGTAAACAAGTAGACCACTTCCCTGGACTCTTCTTGCCCTTAGCATAATAACGCCATCGCCAAGCCTGACAACACGCGAACGAACCAAAAATCGCCCCCAATATTGTCATGCCCACCAAAACGATAGCCAAAATCACTGCATCAGTCATTTCCCCATCTCCTATGTACCAGAACTAATCTCACCTACAAGCGTATAAATCGGGAACAGAATCGCACCCACCATACCACCAGCTACAATTGCTAATATCACCATCAAGACCGGCTCAATCATTGTAGAAATTGCCGCGATTCTCTCGTCTAGTTCATCTTCATAAACCTGCGCCGCCTTGCCCAACATTTCGTCAATTTTACCAGATTGCTCACCAGTCGCCGCCATCTGTGGAAGCAACGGCATAATGTAATCACGATCCTTCAAAGAGGTACTCAAACTTTTACCACCTTGCACCATTTTTGCTGCCTCGTCAATCTGTTTTTCCATTACCACATTATTCATTGCTTCACCAGAAATTTTCATCGCTTCAAGCATCGGCACACCCGTGCTCAACAGCATCTGCGCCGTCCTAGCAAAGCGCGCATTATAAAGCCTTAAGAATAAATTCTTAAATATCGGCACATTTAACTTGAATTTAGCAAAAAACCGCATCCCCACCTCAGTTTTTCTAAATTGTAAAGTAAACCATACAATAATACCAACCACCACCACAATCACCCACCACGAGTGCACAATAAAGTTAGAGAAGTTCACCAAAATCTGGGTTAAAATCGGTAGTTCCTTGTGCAAGTCATTATACAAATTCTCTACCTGCGGCACCACCGCAATCATCATAAAAATAACTACTGCAATAATCACAACAAGCACAATCGCCGGGTAAGTCATCGCCCCCCGAATCTTCGACATCATATTTGCATCTTTTTCCTGCTGCGCTGCCAACCTCTTCAAAGCTTGATCCAACGTACCAGAGGCTTCACCTGCCGTCACCAGTGCAATATAAACTCTGTTAAATACATCTGGATGCTTACCGAAAGCTACACTTAAGCTTTTACCACCTTCCACTTGTGCCAGAATATCCTCAGCCACCGATTTCATTGCCTTATCTTCCGTTTGGTCCGCCACCATTCTCAAACTATTCGAAAGCGGCATACCCGCCCCCACCAAAGTCGCCAACTGCCGCGTAAAGATAATCCGTTCCTTCCCCGAGACTTTACGCTTACCAAACAAACCATTCTCGTTCTCTTCGGTGATTTTTTGCGGTGTATAACCTTGCTCAATCAAAATCCGACCAGCCGCACGCTCACTCTCCGCCTGTACACTACCAGAAACTACTTTCCCAGTTTTTTGATCTTTTGCCTTATAATTATATCTTCGCATCCCTTATTCTAGCCTTTCGCTAACCTATCAAATTCCACCAAATCCACGGCATATTCCCTCGCCGTATCATAGCTAATTTTACCAGCTTTAACGTTTTTCACTAATTCTCTATCCATCGTCTGCATTCCCTGATCCGCACTAGTCTGGATGGTCATATCTAACTGATGCGTCTTTCCTTCGCGAATAATCGCCCGTACAGCTGAATTTGCAATCAAAATCTCTGACACTGCAATTCTACCACCCTCAACCGCTGGCACCAACCGCTGCGAACAAATCGCCATCAAGATACTGGATAGCTGAGTTCGAATCTGCGCCTGTTGATGTGCTGGAAAAACGTCAATCAAACGATCCACACTCTGCGCTGCGCTGTTCGTGTGAAGCGTAGCAAACACTAAGTGCCCTGTTTCCGCCAGCGTAATCGCTGCCTGAATTGTCTCCAGATCACGCAACTCACCCACAAGAACTACGTCTGGATCTTCACGCAAAATCGACTTCAAAGCCACTGCAAAACTATAAGTATCATAATGCACTTCTCTTTGTGCTACCACTGATCGCTTAGACTGGTGAGTAAACTCAATCGGATCCTCAATCGTAATAATATGCACCGCCTTCTCACTATTAATCTTGTCAATCAGTGCCGCAAGCGTGGTGCTTTTACCTGAACCAGTCGGACCAGTCACCAACACCAATCCTCTAGGAAAGTCCGCAAAACTCGTAATCACACCTGGCAGACCCAATTCCTCTACCGACAAAATCTTGTTTGGAATCAAACGGAATGCCGCTGCCATGTTGCCTCTTTCCTGGAAAGCATTCACACGAAAACGCCCTAAATCACCAAAAGCAAAAGAATAATCAAACTCTTTATCTTTAATCAAAATCTTCTGCTGGTCTTCATCAAGTGTTGAAAAAACCAATTTTTGCACCATATCATTTGATAAGACTGGATAAGTCGTAATTGGTCTCAACATCCCATCAATACGCAAAACCGGTGGCAAATTTGTTTGTAAATGTAAATCAGAAGCGTTATGTTTAATGCACTCCTCCAATAAAGATTCAATTCCTACATCATTGGAAGTTGAAGCATGTGCTACTGTTGCAGGAATCGGCGCTCCCGGCTCTGCCGGTTTCATAGCATTACCACCCAGCGTGCTTGGAACATTCTCCGCCGCTACTGCCGCATTCACACTCGCAGCCACAGCAGCATTCTGCATGCCATCTGACACTGCTATCACCTTAGAATCTGCTGGCTTTGGTGTCTCTCCAACTGCCACACCATTCATAGCGGTCATAGCTTCATTGACCGCCTTTGCAATATCACCAGTACCAGCCACACCACTAGCAGAACTCGTCATTCCCTGCGTAGCTGTAGTTACATTTTGACCCTGGTTCAAGCTTCCATTTCCATCCATACTTCTATTTTAGCATAAGATTTTTAATTTCACAACCACCAGATTTTTAAAATTTGTTTAATTCCTATATACCATATTACCTATTCTATTCAATTCAACCCACTTTACTTCGTGCGGAGTGGATATATTGACAATTACAATTGCAATGCAGAAAATTTCGGCGAATGGACTGTTATATGGTCCAAAACCACCATGAATCGACTAGAATATGCCAATGCTATTTGGACTAAACGCCAACTAGAAAATACAATCTATGAACATACGCATCAACGATATGCCGGTTTTTCTCTTCGCTGTTTTAAAAACATATCTCTATTAAAACAAAATTTAACAAAATGTTAAACAACAAACCAACACATAACAAAACGGCTTTTCCGACAAAAAGGTCGACCTCCCAAACAAGTTGTACAACTACA
>CAZVTE010000036.1:0-9022 GCA_964629705.1 uncultured Candidatus Saccharibacteria bacterium
TGGCTATGCATTCCCGAATGGTAACGTACCGAATATCTATGGACCGAATGGACAAGGAACTAACCCAAAAGGCGGTACGTTTAATACAGCGATGGAACCGTTGTACTTCTCCCGCTCTGGGTATGTCCATCTTAACACCGGCTCGCTGAGGAACGTGGGCTACAATGGCAACTATTGGTCTAGTACGGCCGCTACCCCTGCCTCTAACGCCTACTTCCTCTTTTTTAATAGCGCTGATACGCTCCCATCCTACTCGTACTACCGCTGGTACGGTTTCTCTATCCGTTGTCTCACTAAGTAGACTCGACATTAACCCTCCTAGAGTTTTTACCCTAGGAGGGTTAATCACAACCATTATTCTTTTTCTAGTTCATCCTTCACTTTATCGAAATAGACATCGTAAGCGTCTTGATACTGGCTAGTAATTGCTTCGATAAATTGGTCGATATGATTTTCACTAAAGCCGGTGAAAGATTTTTTACCGATAATTGTATATGGTACACCCTTAATCTCTTTTCCGTCAAGCGCATCAGCAAACTTTTGAACAAGCTGTTCATTATCCTCGTTGTACCAGGTTTCAAAAGTATAAAGATTAAATTTATCACGATGCTCTCTTGCGATTTCATTAAGGGCTTCAAATTCTGCGGCGCAATGCGGGCAACCATCTCCCCAGAAGAAATAAATATTTACCTTGCCATCGCTTTGTTTAATATCGCTAGGTTTAGTGTTCTTAGAGAGCTCTTTTTCTTTACTAAAAGTTTCTACCGTACCAGTTTCGCCGCTCGTTGACTCAGGCTTTTTGATGTTTACATACTTAGAAAACCACCGTTTGAACCCATCAGCATCTTGATAATATTCCTTATCTTCGTCAGCTTCGGCGTCTAAGAATTCCATTAGTTCCCCGTTCTTAAATACCATGAAAGAGGGGTAATGTTTTACTTGCTCGCCAAGAGCAGTGTCTTTCAAATCAGCAAAAGCGATTTTATAAAAACCTACAGAATTCTCTGTACGGAATTGATCTAAAACCTCTTCGAAAGCAGCAGAAGTCTCGCAAAGTGGCTGATAAACGAATACTGCAAAGGATTTTTTATCTTCGGTCAAATCTTCTAGCTTGGCATAGTCAATTGAGTCGGTTTCGGTAGTCCCGTAATATTCCTCATTCAAGGAGAACGGATAGCGCATCCCCACGGTCAAGAAAACTAATCCGCCAAAAATGATTAGCGCCGCAATCACCATACCAATAATACTAACAATTCTTTTAGTCTTCATTTTTCTCTACCTTATGTAATGTTTTAAAATCAATCTCATGATACGGAATCTTCCAGAAGTCATAAGCTACTTCACCATTATCAAGTTCGCGTTTCACTAAAACATTGTTATCACCACTATAACTCCAGTAGCCACCAGCATTATAAATCTTATCCTCATCCCAGCCGAGTTTTGTTAGAAGGTCTTTTGTCATGCCAGCATAACCACCACCGCCACACATTAGAATAATATTTTTATCTTTTGGGAATAAGTACTCTAAGATATCCATAGATTCTTGATAATTTGGAACGATGTCTCCAGACTCTGTTTTACTAAACAAGGTCTCGCCATTATAACTATCTCCCACTGCTTCTGGTAGTCCTTCGACATTGATCAAAAATGGGTATGGCACAATCTCAAAACCCTTTACAAAACCAGACAAATAGGAGTCGCCATCGATCGCTTCGTAGTTAGCTGGGTCTTTAAGCATACGCATGTCACGATAAACCGCATCCGTACGTCCGAGGTAACCATCAATAGTTTCTTCATTGATATTCTTGTCGATTCCAAATTGCTCTCCCCGAATACCGCTAGTAACTTCTGGGAGCGGCAGTGCTGAATTTTCTGGCTGAGCTTGCGGCGTTTTACTAATCGCAAGACACAGACATATTACCATCAAAACGCAAACAGCAGCGACAATAAGAGTTGCAACAATCGCCAAAATGTTACTGGATTTGCGTTTTTCCATTTGTACTATCTCCCTTTTTCTCCATTTTAGCGTATCTAGACACAAAAAACAAGTCTGGATTTTAATTTTTAGGGAAATTTTTGTCTAAATACTCAAAAAGCGTGGCATAGAAGGTATTATGTTCTACTAGGTCTGATCGTTTAGCCTTTATCATCTGCTTAAGCTCGTTAGGCGTAAAGAATTTCACCTCGGCAACTTCTGATTCCTGCAAAACCATCTCAGAAATCGGCGTGTCGGAATGCAAAATATACAAATCATTAAAGGAGTTGTTTATAAAAGTATCGGAAACACGCTTACTGGTTTTATAATCTGCTAAAACTAGTTTTAGTTCTTCTGGACGTACATCCAGACCGAGCTCTTCCTGCAGTTCCCTAACGGCTGCTTCGCGCGAACTGTCGCCAGCCTCCAAATGACCACCACAAGAAATATCCCACATATCAGGATAGCTATCCTTAATAGAGCTGCGCCTTTGCAAGAGCACTTCTCCACTAGGGTTGATAATAAAAATATCAGCTGCCCGGTGCCAGTCGCCATCGCAATGAACTTCAGCACGCAGTTTGGTTTTACCAGTTTTCTTCCCCTGCTCATTGAGTACGTCAAAATATTCTTCTTGCATTTTCTTAGTTCTTTTTATACCCGTATAATTATAGCATACTTTTTGTAAAATTTACAATTTTTACTATACTTTTGCGGCGCGCCAACCAGCATACAACGCTTCTTGCTCAGAACAAAACCAGCGCTCACCCTTACTTGTATCGATTTTAGTCTGTTCATAATATCTCTGACCCGGCAAATGATAAATCTTTTCACCCTCAGAATTAATATTACCCTTGATTTGGCATGTATTCGGGGAATTGGCCGGCGAGTGGCTTTGATTGCTATCGGAGACTGCAGACGTAGCAGCGCAAGTATTGGCTGCCCAGAGACCACGTCCAGCGGCGGAAGCGGCCACCTGCGCCTGTTTATACTCACTCTGTTTTACATATGGGACATTGTAAGTATATTCATAACCATAACCATTCTGAATAATTTCTAGATTAATATCAACACCGTCAAGATAGACATATCTGAGTAGTCGATCATACTTGTCACGATTAGTTTGTGAAGGATCTGCCACCAGTGTCACAGTTTGATTAGCTAATTTGTTTTTGAGAAAATTGGACGCTTCTAACCCAAAACATTCGACGCTCTTGCGTGGATCAACTGTTTCTGGCGTATTCACACCAATGAGGCGTACCGAAGTGAGTTTTCCTTGATAATTCACTTTTATAGTGTCGCCATCTACCACTGATATGACCTGGTAAACTTCTCCTTGACTCTCCTGCACCGGCGTAGCTTCGGGCGCAGTTATATTTTCAACAATCTTATCCTGGCTCACTACAGAAGAATTGTCCCTTGCCGGCGTCTCATCGGTTTTGTAACTAGCAGTTTGGTGACTAAATTTTTCCGAATCTGATGTTTTTTGGTTGTTAATAATACCAATAATTGCCGCAACGATACAAAATCCCGCCACCCACATCGTTATTCCAGTTCTGCGTCTACGCATGACTTTTTGCTTTTCTGGCAAATTTGGGTTTCACGGTCGGGCGTCCTTCTTTTTCCATGGCTTCGTCATACATACCGTCCATCAAATCCGGTTCCACAGCGATTGCCATTTGCGCTTCAATCTTTGCTCGTGCCGATTCGTTGTACTGGGCTACATTTTTTAGTACTGCTTCTCGCGATTTAAGTAACCGAATAGCATGTTTCTCATAAATTTTTAGAGTGGCAATATCACTGATAATATCACCGCGAATCTCAGCGAGCTCGTCTAACATCCGGTTATACTTCCGCCTGGCCAAAAAGTATTCACGCATATTAACATCGGTCAAAATTTTTACACTATCACGTGTCATAAAGCCCGTACCAACATAAAGCACCATTTGCGTCAATGCGATAATTAGGCTTGGCAAAGATTCCTCCGCAAATAATACGCTTGCAAAAGATTTTTCTCCGGTAAAAACCGCGCTAAGGTCACCAGTGTTCACCATGCCGGAAAGTAATTTTGCTACCACTAAAGCCAGACCGGCTGACGCCCAGAAAACATAAGAGATGGTTGCACCTTTTTTATTATAATGTTTAGGGTTCCCCATCTGAAAACCCACAAAGGCCATCGATGCAAAGCAGCTAGCGCCAATAATTGCCGAGATACAAATCGCCTGAAAAGGATCAATATCTGGTGCTAAAGTCTCGAGCGTGGCATTCATAAACATTGCATCCACTACTTCGCTGAGTAATCCAATAAGAGCAAAAACTGCCGCACACCATGGGAAACGCACCCCTAGCGCCGCCTTGAATTTAGATTTTTCCGTGCTCTGTTTTAGGGCTACGCCTTCCTCAGTTTGCTTAGGTTCGACATCCTCAAACTTCGGCTGTTTGCGCGTAGCTTTATTTGTTAAATTATTCTTTAATTTCATTGCTTAAGCTCCATTTGCAAATTTCGCCACCTTAATTCGCGCGGCAAAGCCTGGACTTGATCTAATAATTCTGCTGAATCATCATAAGTTCCGTTCGCCTCTACGTCTAGATTTGACTCGGGATCCAAAATATTCATGCGACGACGCATACGTTTTTCCGCCTCACGGATTTCTTCAATCAATTCACGATAACCGGTGATCTCATTATGCAATTCACCTAGACCTTCAGCATATTTCTGGTCAATAATTCCCTGTTTTTGGCTAAATAAAGTATCTACATCGAAATTACGTTTACTGAATTTAGCATCAATATATTTATGATAATAATAGAGTGCTTGCGGTTTGGCGGAATGTGGTAAATGATTTTTATCTATCTCTTGATCTTGAATCTTTTTCAACTCTTTTACCACTTTTCTCTCCATTCTATTCAAAGCTCTATCTGATAGAACCTCTTTTGGCAAAGCATTAAGATTACGCCAATCTATTTCTAAGTGCAATAGCTTTCGAATAAAGTCAATCATGCCAACTCCTTTTGCGTACTTTCCATAGTCCAAGCCGCTACTTTTGGCATACCGACAAGATGATATTTAAGACTATTAATGCGATTAATTTTCTTGACAACCCTCTCAGTATATTTTTCGTAGCGCGATTCAAAAACTTTCGTCACACGATAGTTCACCTCGCGCAGATCAGCGACAAGCGCATTTTTAGCATCTTCAATCAGTTTTAGATCATGCTGCCGATGATTAACCACTTCCTTACAATCACGCACTTTTCCCAGTAAGCGATTATATTTTTGACGTTGAACATAAATCTCACCATCAGTTTTTGCAGCTTCTAGGAGTTTTTCAGTATTATGCAGTAATTTCTCAGCAACTTCAAGTTCATTTTCGGCGTCTTTTAGATTGCGCTTAGCATGTGTAGTCTCAGTATTTAAGAGATTGAGGTTTTCTAAATAGTCTTGATAAATCTGATTAAGCAATAAATCTCGTTGATTTGCTAGGTGTTCAGCATAAGGTGTCTCGGCACGAAAGTTCCATCGCCCATCGGTATCAACATGATTTATTCGAATGCGCCAGTTACTAATGTTATACTGCCTAGCAAACTGCTTCAGAATCTTTTTCTGGTCGAGACGACTCCTGAGCAAATCATGCCAAGTACGAAAATAAGCTACTCGAACTTCAGAATTAGCTGCCCCGGCAACAAAAACCGCAATCGGAATAATTATAAGCAGCCAAAAACCGCTCAAGCTCCCAGTATACTTTGGGAAAATTTCCCACTCATTCAAAAACTCGCCTAGAAGTAAGGAAATCGCCACCGCTATACTAGTTGAAAAAAGTAAATTAAATAAGTGTCCATGTAGACGAAATGAATTATAGTGTTTTAATCTTGACATATTATTCTCCTATTACCTCAATTTTTACCGTACGCCGTTCGCCTTCACTTAAGGTGACTACATCTTCACAAATAAATTCCTTGCCGCTATCTTCTGGAGGTGAGCCAGCCTTGCCATCTACGCTAATTTTATTTTGTGGTATTCCTAGCTCCACCAGCAAATCTCGAATTACGCCAGCACGACCCTTGCTTAAAGAATTGTCGTCTGCACAATATGCAATGTAACCAGTGAGTCGCAACTTAACTTTTTGGCTGGATTTGAATTTATCGGCAAATGATTGTAGTTTTTGCTTTACAACTATCGGATTTTTTAGTATAGTTGTATCGGCTTCAAATTCGCCAATCGCTTCATTAACTTCAAAAGTATCACCAACTTTGAGCGAACTCACATAGGTCGGCGTAACCGAGTGTTTAGAATCTACAGACGTGCTTGCCGTTGTTGTACCTGATTGATGTTCTAAATCTACTTCATTTGCACCGAGATAACTCAAAGCGCTGGCATAAATTTGCGTAGTAACATTGGTATAATCATCCAAATTTCGTTGCGGCTCAACCACTTCGCCCAGCCCATACCAGACAATATTTTTATTTGCTAAAAGTGAATTTTCAGTTGATACCGCATTGTTTAAAAGTTGATTTATACTGTTTTTATCTTTTTGATATTTACTAATTAAGTCTTCATGAGCAAAATCAAGCACTCCCGTGTCATTATAACCCGAACCGATTACCATAATTAGAGGGTTCTTGGCAGTCTTAGGTAATAATTTACTGGCCTTGAGAATACCACCAAAGTAATCTGCGCCTGCCTCCTCGGCCGGTTGAACCATCGCCGCCTTGAGCTCTTTTTTAAGTTTTTTCAAATTATTTTCAGAAGCACTGAGGTTCTTAGCGACCTTAATCGTATTCTTGTAGTCTATTAAATGGTTGTCGCCAGCTGCAGAGACAATTTTTATAGCGCTAGCATTGTCACTATAAAAAACACTTCTCAAGATATTGTCAAAGTCGGTATTATCAAGAAAAATTGCCGGAGTAGGAGAATTTTGAGTATTACCAACTACAAAAACTACAGCATCATAATCTGTAGAATCCACAAGACAATAGCCAGTTTTGTCCGGATCTGCATCACAAATAGCAGAACCTCCTAGATTATCAAGCAAACGTGGCAGACCCCAAACAGCCAAGAGTGCGACCGCTACTACGATCAGTAAACCACTATTATTTGACTTTCTCCGCCTTGACATTGATAATAATTCTCCTTTTTCATACTCTATCTTCTTATTGTAGCACAGATTACCTAAAAAGTCAATAGATTTTAACTGTTTCCTGGATTTTTTCGCAAAAATATTGTCAAGAAAGACATATTTTTATGCAAAAGTCTTGACAAGGTTTAGTTATGAAATAATTTTTCATAATTTCAAGGCTTATTTTAGGGAAAGATTGTGTTATAATGGAGAAAAATGGAGGCAATATAGTATATGCGGGTTTTACAGTTAAATGTGTGGATGGGCAAGATTGAAGGCGCTTTGAAACGTTTTTTGGAAAAAGAAAAATTTGATGTTATTTGTATGCAAGAGGTAATGGCGTCGGATGACCGCGAACAACACTTGTCGGGTTTATGTTTTGACCGTTCGCAGATCATCAAATCGAGCGGTATGCCGTATGCTTTTTATTCTCCGAATTGGAGTAGCGAAATTGCCGGCGGAAGTTTCATGTGGGGCAATCTCATTCTGAGTCGAATACCTTTTGCGGAGACTTATAGTGAGTTTACAAGTGGTAAGTATCAAGAGCATGTTTTATTAGGAGAAGGTTCAGCGAATAACCTCAATATTCAGAAGGTAAAGCTTGAGAATGGATTGACGGTTTTTAACCATCATGGTTATTGGCAACCGCAACCACTCGGAAATGAAGGCACCGTAAAGGCATTTCAAAATGTTGCCAGAATTGTGCAGCAATCGGAAGGACCCGTGGTTCTGTGCGGAGACTTTAATATTATACACGAGAGTCCAGCAATGCGAGCGCTTGATTTTTTGCGTGATTTGACCGATGAAAATCAGGTGAAATCCACCCTCTCTGGTATCAAAGTTAATTTTGATGTGCCGTGCGACCATATTATGGTGAATAATAAGATAGAGGTGCAGAGTTTTGAAGTACTAGATGAGGTCGTTTCTGACCACTTGGGGCTCGTGGCAGAAATTGATTTCAAGCGGTAAAAGTCTTTAAATTCGGTTCGAGGTGTGCTAGAATAGGGATGTGTGGGGTGGTAGCTCACCTGGTAGAGCGCAGCATTCGCATTGCTGAGGTAGGGCGTTCAAGTCGCCTCCACTCCACCACTTTACTCTTTGTTGCGTTATTGTTAATGGTCATATCCTCCCGGTTGCGTGCTGGGAGGATATGATTTTAGGAGCTCTATTGAATATTAGCGGGCAACACAACGGACGTTTTTCATGCTTGAGCGATTATCGATTCTATCATTATTATTAGGATAAACTGTTTGACTTGACGCATAAAATCCTAGGTAGTTAGTATTAAGCGCCGGCTCTGTCGTCTCAGCACCAATTTTACGGACCGTAGTGCTAGTCCAATAGATACCGCTTGAGCCGACGCCTCGTCCTGTAGAGTGCCCACCCATAAAGAGATATGTTGGCGCTAGCATAATATCATAGCCGTTATTCTCTTGTGTGCTAGCCAAACCATAAGTGCCTAGCATTTCCTTGAAACTGCCATCATTATATGCGGATGGCAGTTTCCAATTCTTCGGGCAAATACTCTCCGATGAATTAACGCCGGCCGTAGTCAAATCGCTACCACTGCCAGCGGTAGCCGTATTCCACTGATACCAGTTGCCGAGGAGATAGTGAGAGTCATATTGATGCGTGGCTGTATTAACCGCACTATTAGAATTACTATATTTCCAAGTGTCTTGCCATTCTCCCCCGGAAACATCTACGAGACCAACTTGCGGACAGTAGGTTGTTATGTTTTCAAAATTATCAAGAGCCTTGCACTCTTCTGAACTATTAGCAATTCTTACTGCCGGATAAGAAACAATGTGTTGGTTAGCATTAGCTGAATAACTGCCAGTCGCCGTGCTGTTCTCAAAAGGTATTAAAACTGTCGTCTCTGGCGGATACTGACTATCCTTATTCCAATCTTCAGTAATATCCGTATCATTCTT
>CAZVTE010000037.1:0-8821 GCA_964629705.1 uncultured Candidatus Saccharibacteria bacterium
TTTTATGATATCTTGATTATTGTCGTAATACAGACTATATTCCATTTTGTTGCGGTAATAATAATCGCGGTAATCAGTTTGTACTGTGTCGATTTTGAGGTCAAAAACTTGTGAATCGTTGCGGGATTTATCTTGAAATTCAATTTTAGCTTGACGGAATATTTCAATTAGTAGTGCAAACTTTTGTTCGAGCTCAAAATGATATTGCATATTCTGCCATGGCGAGGTGGAGAGATAGCATTCGTCTTTTGGTGTGACTCTTGCTGGATTATGATGATTTATGTCTAGGGCGATACCTTCAATATAGTTGTTCTTACATTTTGTGATTTGCCATCTAGTGATTGTTTCTTGCGGTAAAGCGTTCCAGAGAAAAATCTTTTTGCCATTTTTAAGCGTTCCTATACCTTGTCTTCCGGGTATAAGTTTTTCAATGACTACTTCTTCTTGTATCACCTCGCCTTTTTTCACTATTCGTACCTCAGAGCGTCGATTGGATTCTTATGTGCGGCTTTCCAGGCAGGTGCCGTGCCGGCTAGAAAGGCAATAAACATGACAATAAGAATGACGATTGCGACATTGCCGAAGGTAAAGTCGAAGAGATTGAAAGTTGGTAAGGCTTCGAGGATGCCTCCAGCTTGGTGGGTGACATTATTCACTATATTACCGATTAGTACTGATATAATTACGCCAACAATTGAGCCCCAGAAACCAAGTGCGATGGCTTCGAGTGAAAATTCGAGAAAGATTCTACCGTTAGACATACCTAAGGCTTTGTCTAATCCGATTTCACGAGTGCGTTCTTCTACGCTCATGAATAAGGTGTTGATAATTCCGATTGAAGCTGCTAGCAGGGCAATGCCGCCGAAGACGTTTAACACAACTGAAATTGCATCGAAGAAGATTCGAATCATACCAGCCATGTCGGAGACGGTCATACCATCAAAGCCGTTATCTTCTAGCACTTGTTTAATTTCGTCCTCGGTGTATTTGGAAGTGTCGAATCTTGCCATTACTGTATAGAAGGTATCGCGTTGAGCCTTAGGATAGTACTTTTCATTTTCTTCCTTGAGTTTGTTTACAAGTTGCCTAGTGCCAGCTGCACCATTAAAAGCGACAACTCCGGGTGCTTGTACGCCAACAACCTTAGCTTTATATTCTTTAATTTCATTAGTAACAGAATCTTTGATTCCGAGCGTGATGGTTTCTCCAATAATGTCATTGTCGTTGTTGTAGCCAAGGGCTTTCGGAAAACCGGATTCAAGTGCAATTAAATCTTCTTTAGTATCTATGTCTGGGATTTCACCAGCAGTCATTGGGATTGTGAAATTCCCTGGAGGCATAATGCCGATACCATTGGTCTGAAACTTCTTGTCTGTTTTATTACTAGTGATATAAGTGATGTTTGTACCGGAGTCTTGACGCTCAACAGAGTCCGCATCAATACCTTCGATATCCTTGATTTTTTGTAAATCATCTTTGCTGATTGCTTCAATTTTAATATCTTCGCTATATTCTGCTGGTGTGCTGGAGCCAGCCCCCATCATTGAAGAACTCATCGCTTCCATGGCTCCAGACTTTGAAATAACAATATAATCTTCACCGCCAATCATTTGCGTTTGCTCGTCAATGAACTTATTGACACCGCTGTTAATGCCTGCATTAAGAATAATTGTAAAACTTCCTACGAAAATGGCTAGAATTGTCAGAAAAGTACGTGCTTTGTTTCTAAATAAATTATGGTTTGCGGTGCGGATGGCATCAAAAATACTCATTAGTTATTCTCCTTTTTAGTCTCTTCCGTAATTTTTCCATCGGCAATGCGAATTTGTCGGTCACACATCTTGGCGAGATCTTCGTCGTGGGTAACGATAATTAGGGTGACACCTTTGTCTCTATTAAGCCCAAAAAGCAAGTCAATGATTTTGTCGCCAGTGGCAGAATCAAGATTTCCGGTAGGCTCATCGGCAAAAAGAATCTTTGGATTATTAACAATTGCTCTAGCGATACAGACGCGCTGTTTTTGCCCGCCGGATAAATCATTAGCCTTAAATTTAGCTCTTTCAGAAAGTTCGACAGTTTTGAGGGCTTCTGCGGCACGTTGGCGGCGTTCTTTGCGTTTAATGCCGGCAATTTTTAGTGGCAACATGACATTTTCTAATACGCTATCACTAGGGTTCATAAAAAACTGTTGGAATACGAAACCAAAGCTCTTATTACGCAAGCGATTTAATTGTTTGCCTTTTAGTTTCGTAGAATCAATTCCATCAATTAGGATAGTACCACTTGTAGGCTTATCTAGCAGGGCGATAGAGTGCATTAAGGTGGATTTGCCAGAACCTGATTTGCCAATAATAGCAACTGACTCACCTTTGTAAATTTCTAAATCAATGTCTCTAAGTGCGGTAAAAGAATTTGATTTTTTGCCGTAAGTCTTAGTTAAGTTGTTTACTTCTATTACAGTTTCCATAGTTACTATTTTATCACAGTTTAACTAGTTTGCATATTGCCAGATTTGGCCGTCTTTAGTATCTAAAATGTCATAGCCGAGTTTATTTAGCCGCTCTCTTATTTGGTCAGATTCAGCGTAATGCTTATTGTTCTTAGCAGTTTCTCTTTGTAAAAGCAATGCGCTTATTGTGGCAGAGATATTCGGTGAATCTTGAATTAGCCCTAAACCAAACAAATTGTCAATTTTTGTCCAGAACTCTAAATTTCCATCTTTGATTGTATCGACAATTGCAAAAGCTTTTGGTGAATTGAGGTTGTCTTTGAGGGCTGCAACAATTTGTTCTAATTCTGTTTTATGTGGGTAACTTTCTCGTTGATAACTTTTAGCAATCATGTTGCGCCAGTTCAAGCGGCGTTTTTTAGCAGCCTGGAGATTTTCGAGACTAAAATCTCTTTCAGATTGATAGTGCCCTTGCAGAACCCACATTTTAAAGTCTAGTGGCGAGAAGCCTTTAGTTGTTAAATCTTCTAGAGTGTAGCCATTACTAAGACTTTTAGAAATCTTTTCGCCTTCGCTGGTAAGGTGATTGCAGTGTAGCCAGTAGTTACTAAGTTTTTTGCCGAAGGCGGCTTCACTCTGAGCAATTTCATCGGTGTGGTGGATAGGAATATGATCAATACCGCCGGTATGGATGTCGATAGTCTCTCCAAGCTCGGTATGGATAATTGTCGAACATTCTAAATGCCAGCCGGGATAACCGGGCTTACCTAAATAATCCCAGCGCATGTCATGTTTTTCTCCAGGTTTAATGAATTTCCAAACTGCGAAATCTGAGACATTATGTTTTTCGTCAGAAAAGTTGACGCGAGCTCCCGCTTTGAGATTCTCTAGATCTAGTTTTGCAAAATCCGCATAATTGTCAAATTTGCTAGTATCAAAATAAATGCCGTCACTAGTTTCGTAGGTAAAACCTTTCTCGCGTAAAATATCAACTAATTCTTCGTCTTGTGGAATATAGTCTGTCGCTCTTGCGATAACTGTTGGTTGAATTAGTTCTAGTGTATTGTAGCCTTTAAAGAATTCTTGAATATAGTATTCAGCTACTTCCCAGACACTTTTTCCGGTGAGACGTGCACCTTTTTCTAGTTTATCTTCTCCATCGTCACTATCAGAAGTCAGATGTCCAACGTCAGTTAAATTTAATACACGCCTAACTTTGTAATTATTTGCCATGAGCACACGAATCAGTAAATCCCAGTATACATAAGCTGCGTAATTACCGATATGTGGCATACTATATACCGTTGGACCGCAGGTGTAGATTTTTACTTCTTTAGGATTGATTGGCTTAAATTCTTCGATTTTACGTGTGAGTGTGTTATAAAGTCTCATTAGCAAGAATCTCCTTGACTTCGTTTGATATTTTTTGTCGCTTCAGTACAGAGACATCGTGTTGAGCCATAACGCTAGTTAAGCGCACGGCTTGTGGGTTAATTTCTTCAATGAATTTTAAATTTGATTTCATGACTAATGGGTCGAAACGTCCATGGATAATAAGGGTGGGGATTTGAATTTTAGAAAAAGTTTTTAGGTTGTGAGGATTTAGGATTACTTGATTCATTGATTTAGCAAAGCCGGTGGTTTTGAGATATTTGCGGTTAAAGTTACTAAAATGCTGAATGAGTTTGGCGATGACATCAACGATTGGCTCTTTTTTGGCTAGTTCATGTAAAGCTCCGTATGACTTCGTGTAAGCCTTATCGGGGATTCTGGCTAATTCTTCGGGCATTAGCACTGGAGGTGAGACTAGTATCATACGTCGAATATCAAAGGATGGTTTAAAATTGGTAGCGTAGTCGGCAGCAATTAATGAACCCATGGAATGACCTACTAGTACTATGGGTGTGTTTACATGAAGTTTTTTTAAGGTATTATCGATAGCTATTTCGTAATCAAGGTAATCGTAGTCTAGCCAATTAGCTTGAAGTGATTTGCCGAAGCCGAGTAAATCTAGCGCAATCATGCGAATGTCTTGAAATTCTGGATTTAACGATAATTCCTTGAAAGTAGTGCTCCAGGTATCGGAGGTAGCGGCAATCCCATGTAAAAAAACAAGTGTAAGTTTAGGGTGTTTATTCTTCTTAACATCATAGACAATTTTAAGTCTGACTGGACGTCTGAGTGTTTGGTGCCAAAATCTAGTGATAGTATTATATAGTTTGCAATTCCCCTTCATGCTCGACCTCTTCTAAAAGTTGTGGTGTGATTTTTATTAAATCTTGGATAATTTCTGTATAGTCAGTATCATAAATACGAAAGCCGGATGCATATGGGTGTCCGCCACCACCATAATAACCAGCGATCTTATCAGCGATTGGCTGAGTAGTGCGAATTTTGCCGGTGACTTTGCCGTCTGGATAAGTTTTAACTGAAACTGCAACAACTACTCCTTGTACTAAGCGTAGTTCTTCGAGAATTAGTACATTGGGGTTGTATTCGTCTGAATATTCTTGGATTTCTTCGAATGGAATGTGTACGGTGGCAATCATGTTATCTAGTGAATATTCGACACGCTTAATCAAGTCGGCTTTGTAGTCGAGAATGCGTGGTGATTTTTTCATGAATTCGCGACGTTCCTCATCGAGTTTCGCAGGGTTAGCGCCGAGCTCAATGAGGTTGGCCATGGTGCGCATCGTATCGGCGGTGACGGATTGACTAACTAGTCCTAGAGTGTCAGAAGAGATAGCACTATAAATGGCAGCAGCTGCTTCTTGTGGAATAGTTAGATTTTGGTCTTTTGCGATTTTAAAGATTAAATCTGCACAGGCTGGCAATGGTTCGATAATGGCGTCGTGGTCAAAATCTAAATCATCGGGCGTTTCATGATGATCAAGCACGAGTACGGGTTTATTGTACAAGCAATTTTTAATGGCCGTGTCGTCTAGAAGTTTTGAAAGTAAAATACTGGCAGCGGTATCAACAATGATATAACCATCGGCTTTATAATCAAACTCAATATCGATTCGTGACCAATCTTTAAAATAGTGTAAGTATTTTGGAACGTCAACTGGACAGTAGAGACTATTATCGGTTTTATCTAATATGTAATCTAGGGCAATGGCTGATCCAACGGAGTCGCCATCAGGGTTTTCAGCCTGAATAATGCAAATTCGTTTTTTATCTTTAATAAAATCTGAAAATAGGTTATACATGATATGTATTATATCATATTACGGTTTATTTTGGTAGTTTTATTCTGAATTGCAGTTGTTTATTTCTTCGTCTGTTGCAACTTCGATTTCGTTTTCGGCTTTTTGTTTTGCCTCAAAATTTGGGAAGGCCTTGACTAGCCGGCGAGACAGTTTTCCTTTTTCCATTAAGATATTGTGTACGCGCTCTGAGATTTCATCGGTAGCGTCTTTTGAGACCGTGCCGACGGTAACTTTAAAATTACGGATCAAAATGAATGAAGTTGTAAAATCGATGATAAAAATAACAAAGAGTATAATTGCAATAGCGATGCGAACATTTACGGAGATTTGATTGATTAGACCTAAGAAAAAGGGGTTTGTAATCTCGTTAATCAAAAGTGCAGCTACTCCAAACATGAGGGCTACCTGTAAACAAATTCTGCCATTAAGATTGAAAGGCATGTAGGAATAATCCCACCAGCGTACATGAAACATCTTCTCCATAATTACACTAGTTAAATATTCAATTGTGACGCCACCAACTAATCCAATACAAAAAACTGCAAGGAAATTTTTTTCGGGGCCACTTAGGATACTAGTTAGTAGTAAAGAGCCAACCCCATAGATAGGGCAAATTGGTCCAATTAAAAAACCGCGGTTTGATACTTTATGTCGCAGTATAACACCATTTATAACTTCAATAACCCAGCCAAAAAAAGAATAAATCATAAAAAGTAAAAAGTAGGTGGCGATATTGTCCATGCATTAAGTATAGCATCTTTTGGATGATTTTGGTAAAAATACAATTAGTTTTTATTGGTGTAGCTAATCTGTAGTAAAAAGTTATTATGGAATCGCGCAACTATTCATTCTCGTCAATTATGATTTCGCCAATACGTTTTGTGCTGTCGGCTAAAGAAAGGCTTTCAACATCTTTTAATCTACGTTCAATTTGGCGTGAAGTAGTTTCGGCGCTACTGATTTTACTAGTGGTTTCCTCTAACTTTTTCTTGACTGCGCCTAGTAAGTCGCCAAATTTAGTAAACTGAGTTTTGACAGCTCCAAGAGTTTGCCAGACTTCGGCGGAGCGTTTTTCGATGGCGATTGAACGGAAGCCCATTAGTAAGCCAGATAAGATTACTGGAAGAGTTGAAGGTGAAGCGATAGTGACATTATGTTTTTGACGGACTTCATCATCGAGTCCAGGGATTCGGAGAATTTCTGCGTAAAGACTTTCAGTAGGTACAAACATCACACCAAAATCAGTAGTGATTGGTGGGTCTAGATATTTTGTGGAAATCTTCTTAGCTTGAGTTAAGACGTCATTTTTGAGAGCTTTGCGGAATTCTTCAATTTTGATTTTATCACCCTGCTCGTAAGCAGCTAAGAGCCGTGAATAATTCTCTACTGGGAATTTGGAGTCAATTGGCAGATAGACTTCTGTATCATTTTTGCCAGGCATTTTGATAGCAAATTCTACTCTGTCGCTACTGCCGGCTTTGGTAATATAATTTTCAACGTATTGATTCTTAGTCATGCAGTCGGAAATAATATTTCCTAGTTGTATTTCACCGTAAATACCGCGAGTTTTGACACCTTCCATAACTTTCTTAAGGTCACCTACTCCGTGAGCGAGCGATCTCATTTCACCTAGACCTTGATAGACTTGTGTAAGCTGCCCAGAGATCGTTTTGAAGCTTTCATTAAACCTTTTTTCTACTGACTGTTGTAATTTCTCGTCGACTGTCAGACGCATTTCTTCAAGTTTTTTATTGTTATCGTCTTGTAGAGTTTTTACTCGGATGTCGAGAGTTTTTTGGATAATTTGTAAGTTATCTGCGATTTCGCGACGATTATTGCGAAAAGCGTTGTCAATATTTGGAATAAGTTTGTCAAGTTCTCCCTCGATACGGATTAGCCGTTCTTCAAGTTTTAGAATGTCCGTGCGGCTGTTGGCTGGTTTGCGTGATATTGAAAAAAGTAGCAATCCGATTACGATAATTAATAATATTGTAATGACGATTTCCATAAGTATTATTATAGCATAAATTGGACGAATCCTTTAGTATTTGTTTTTTGGTAGCCTGTTTATGATAATATTTTTAGTAGGTCGTAATTTAGTTTTCAGCTTTTGCTAGTAGAGCGTACTATTGAAATAAACGAGAACATTTTGATTTTATAGGGTTTTATCTGTTATGATAGTTTTTATTGTACTTGTACTGCATTTTATTGTTAAAAATTTTTTACTAGTAGATAGTAAGTGATTTTTGCCTATTTGTTTTTACGACGAACTCAGAATTTTTACGTTTTAGGCGATTTATAGCTCGATGTATTAGTAAAAATGAGATGTTTTGGTGCGAATTGGCTTATTTTGGCGCTAATTATAAATTCTGAGGCAGTATTTGAATCGGCTATTGTAAATATTTGTATAGTAGATGGTTTTTCTGATAGGTATTCTCGATGTACTAGAATATAAGAAGCTGTAGATATAGATGTAGAGAATTAAGTATTTTTCCTAAAGGCTGGAAAATGGCAACGAGTGAAAGAGATGTCGATGGTAGCCCTCTAGGAGATTACCCGGAACTCTTGGAGCAATACAATTTTACATTTGCTGGGAGTAATGATTATTTTGGATTTAGGGCAGTTAATCCAAGTGCGTCAGGCGTTGATTTATCAACTATTCCTTTCTACTTCATGAGAAGCGGAAATCAAAATTTGTTGGCAGATCGGATTGCAAGTGCGGCTGGCGGCGGCGGTTTCTGGTCGAAAAGTGCAATACTTGGTGTAAGCAATGTGAGCTATAGTTTTTGTGTTAATATTGGTGATGTGTATCCATCGATAACTGACGTTAAGGACTTGGGATATTCTCTTCGGCGTGTAGCGTAGCATAATCCCCAGCGCTAGACTGGGGATTAGCGAAGAAGCTAAATAATGCTATCGTGCGAGACAACGAACGGGCATGCCGATATATCCGTTCCAATATGCAGTTGGCCATACCCCGGAAATGTTTATTAATGGGTAAATAAATTTTCCAGGGGTGTTATCCATGGTACTTGTTAAAATATGAGTGCCGCCGAAGTCGGTTAATACATTATTGGCATTAATTTCACCCCCAAAAGTAATGTAAAATGGCCTATTTGACACATTAAGTCCGTCAGTGTTAGGGTTACTTGCGCCAAGA
>CAZVTE010000038.1:0-8789 GCA_964629705.1 uncultured Candidatus Saccharibacteria bacterium
ATTACTTTTGGTATTAGACACCCCCGAGCGCCGCCAATTATTGAAAGAGGTAGTTTAACTTCCGGTCAAAGAAGTTTTTATATCAATAAAAAGCGACACCGTAGGGTGTCTAAAACTGTTCTTTACCATCAGATGATGTCAAGTTAGCTTCTCCTGCGATGCCGCTTTTAGCTAACTTAACAAAAAATCTCAAAAACATCATTTTTTTGATAGTATTTTTTGAACAATTTTAGACACTTCTATTATACCATACTTCTATGTTTAATCGTACAAAATCTATTGTAGATTTTGCGGCAGGCAGTTTTAATCGCATAAAACTCAACAAAGACATAGCGGAGAGAAAGTCCGAAGTTTTTCTGCCAAGGGTAATTTGGAAAAACGCCGCCATTATAGAAATAAAGGTAAAAATTAGGAGCGTTACTCCAGAAGTCGCCATCGCCAGCAGAATGAGTGACTAGGACAGGCTTCATTTCGAGTCTCCCACTCCGCACAAAGTAAAGTGGGTGAAGGGTAATAATATTAGTAATAAAGTAGATGTGTGTTGGTTGAAGCTAGTGCAATAGTTTTTCTGTATTCTAATTTCTGCAGGCCGCGTTCAAAGCGCCTGTCGTCACAGGGCTTTGCCGCTAGTCCTCCTCGTGAGTCCGGATTCCTGCAGAAATTAAATACAGAAAACCTCCTCGCCCACTTCACAGTTTGAAGGTTAGAATATACTTTGTTCAAGCAAGTTTACATCCAGTATCTATTCTTTAATATTCTACTCCACCATACTGTGGTACGGCGGCAATCCAGAGTTGCCCAGGAGTGAAGGCGATTTCTTCGCCGTCATCATTACGAAAGACGATCTGTGAACTGATAGAAGATTTAGTCCAAGTACCTGTCTCAACAGTTCCATTCTGGAAAACGTAAGCTTTACCAGAGCCAACGGTGGTGATGTCTTCATGATAATTATCGCTGGCAACAGATTCACGCACAAACATGGCTACAATGGCACTAGGAGTTACTTGAATAGGTTCGCCACATTCAGTAAAGGTTTGTGGCTGATTTAGCGTGCTTGGGCAGTCAAAGACTAGATGAGGCTCTCCGCTCTCGTAACTGCGAAGATAACGGTTGTTTTCGGCGTCATAAGTATAAACGGTATTAAAGCTAGTGAGACGACCAAAGTCAATTTCGAATTCGGTAACGGCGGTAGCTGTGGCGGTTTCGGTGTCTATGCAGCCGTCATTCTCTTGACAATCTGTAGTATTGATGTTGTCTTCTTTGGCGGCTTCAGCTTCGGCTGGTGTGAGCCTAGGAAAGGCTTTGATTTCTGAGGACTGATAATGATGGTCTTGATTGAAGGTATTAATCAACGTTGGTGAGGTGAAGAGATTATTCCAATAGCGTTCAGCGGCATTCTCGCGCCACATGTAGGAATAATTTTCATCCAAATTACGGTAAGAGCCGTTGTTTACGGCGGCGATAGCTTCGTCAGAGCCACCAGCGTGTACTACGGTACAGTTAAATGGCGTATCCCATTCTAGGTAATAGGGACGTAAAGAACGGATTGGGCCAATGGCGCTTGTATTAGTATTTTGAAAGACGGCAGCAAAGCGAGTGATTCCCCGCTCAGCAATGGCTTCGAATACTACTCCGGCGTGCGTCAAACCAGCTTGTGGGCGAGCACCGTCATCGGCGTTAGGTATTTGGACACAGAATGTAGGAGTGGAGTTGAGCTTAGCATTAGCAATTTCTTCACCAGTGAGCAGGCTATAGATAGGCTCATCGGTAGGGTTTTCGCTATTATCTTGATTCTTGTCTTGTGTTCTATTTAAGCAGAGGAGCCAGAAGGTTGCACCGGCGGCAGCAATAAGTAGGAGAATAATAAAAATAGTCAAGAGAATTTTTCTGCTAGTGGGCATCTTTTGTTTCTTGACCGGCTTAGAGGTCTTTGAGCTTTCAGACTTAGCCTTACTAGTCTTGGATTTTGTATTTGGTTTTGTTTCTGGCTTATTTTTAGCCATATAATCACTCCTCCTTTTACCTAAAAAAGTAAATCAAACTATTTCTATTTTAGCATAAAGATAAACAAAATAAAAGTTTGGTCCTCAAAAGGAGGACCAGTGTTACATTAGCGGATATAATTTGGGCGGAAGCATCGATATTTGCCATAAGCTTGGAATGCTTCTGGCGTAAGTCCATAAAGACAGGCATATGGATGCTGAATTTGAGGGTAAACATTATCGAGCGTTTCAATAAAATCTGCCACCACGTCACCGGAAAACTGTTGTCCGGTAATGTTTGGGATAATGTATTTGATGCGGCTAGAGTTCGTGCTTGGACTGCAAAAAATCAGTATCACACTGTTTGGCGTCATGAGATTGAAGCCGATTTGGTCGCGCGAATCTTCCCAGAAAACGTCGGTCACGTGGCGTAGCTGACTGACGAGATAATAGACGAGTTCTCCCTGAAATCTAATATCGTCGATACACTGTACTTCTAGATGGATCAGCCCATGAGTAAGCGGTTGTTGGTAGGTAATTTGACGCTGTGTGTCAATGGCATAAATTGCCCTTTGAGCTTCTCTAACAAAAACCGGCTTGTCGGGCTCGTTTTTGCTAAATGAACGCTTGATTGTGTCGATCTCTTCTTTAGTAAAACTGGTGATGTCGTATTTGACGAATTCCCCGTCATATCCTTCGGTAATAGTATATAAAGGACGTCTAGTTCTTTCTTGTAGCATTATAAATTCCCTCCCTAAATTCATAAAATGACTAGCTTCATCTTCTATTATAGCATACTTTGCATTAAAAAGCAATACTTTGGGTAAAATCTTGTTGACAAGCTGACAAAATAGTGGTATGTTTTTGCAAAAAAACACTAGAAAACTCTTGACTTTAAGAATAAACGAATCGCACATCGTTGTCAAAATTACAACAGTTTATAGTTGACTAACTTTTATAATATTGTATTCTATCGAAAACTAATTATTATTTTGACCTTCGATTGCCATCTCGGTCTGGTGCAGTCTGGCTAAAACTACATCTTTCCCGAGTACTGCCATAGTTAAATTGAGTGCTGGGCTAAAAGGCGCATAGCTCAAAGCGATTCGGATAAGCGAGAATAGCTCGGCGGGCTTCCTCCCGGTTTCTGCGAGTAACTCGTTAAGGCTAGTTTGTAAGGCATTCTCGTTCCACTCGGTATGCTCCAGCTTTTTTGCAGTAATCTGTAATAGCTCGCTAAGTTCTTCTTCGGAAAATTTCTTGAGGAATTTATTATTAAAAATCATGTCGAGGTCAATTTCGGGATCTTTGAAGAAATAGGTTGTCATAGTTTCTAAGTCTCGCAAAGTTTTGAGCCGATCGTAAATAATACTGAGGACTTTTTTCTTATAATCATCGCCGTAAGCACTGCTTTCCTTAGGCCAGAAAGCTTTGGTTCTATCGTAAAATTTATC
Source organism: uncultured Candidatus Saccharibacteria bacterium (assembly GCA_964629705.1). Classification (GTDB taxonomy): domain Bacteria; phylum Patescibacteriota; class Saccharimonadia; order Saccharimonadales; family Saccharimonadaceae; genus Nanosyncoccus. Next base: position 3,437 of record CAZVTE010000038.1, read on the forward strand.
AATTCCCTCTTCGTCAATTAGCTTGCGAATCCACTGGCCATTATACCAAAGAATTTTAGCTTCGTCAAAGCGTGCGCCAGAATCTTGAATTCTATCAATGCTGAAATGCTTAATCAAATCGGCTTTGCTGTAGATTTCTTCTTCGGTACCATCGTTCCAGCCGAGACAGGCCAGGTAATTTAGCAGAGCTTCCGGTAGAATGCCATCTTCCCGATATTCGACAACGGACTTGGCGCCATCGCGTTTGCCAAGTTTTTTGCCGCCAGTAGGCGCGAGGATATGTGGTAAGCTAATAAACTTTGGCGGTTTGATCCCTAAGGCTTCGTAAATTGCTAGATAATTTGGCATGCTAGAGAGATATTCAACTCCACGACAAACGTGGGTGACACCCATTTCGGCATCGTCAACAATGTGAGCAAAATTATAAGTTGGCATACCATCGGCTTTGATTAATATAATGTCGTCCTGCACTTTGGGCCCAACGGTTTTGTCGCCCATAACCTCGTCGTGCCAAGAGCGCGGCTTGGGGTCGGCTTTAAACCTAAGCGGAATCCCCTCGTGCCAGGCTGGTGGATTTTCGGGGCGGTGCTCGCGATATAAGAAAGGTCGCTTTTCTGCGCTAGCTTGTTCCCTGTATCTTTGAATAGTTGCAGAATCTGTATCATCGGCGTAGGCTTTGCCGCTGTCGATAAGCTTTTTTGCCCACTTATGGTAGATTGCTTTGCGCTCACTTTGAAAATATGGACCATGGCTACCTCCGATCTCTGGGCCTTCGTTCCACTCAAGACCGAGCCATTTTAAGGTGTCCTCAATTAGTTCGGTAGCGCCGGTAACAAATCTTTCCCTATCGGTGTCTTCGATTCTGAGAATAAAAGTACCGTTGTTTTGCTTGGCAATAAGATAAGGGTAAATCGCACTACGAACATTACCAATATGAATGTAGCCAGTAGGACTAGGAGCGAAGCGGGTCACGACATTAGAACTGTTCATCATCATCTCCCGTGAAGGTCTTACTATTACTGCTCTCTGTGCGGGTGGAATAATAATCATCGCGACCAATATTGTAATCTCGATTAGTACCTGTAAAAATCCTCAAAATCTTTTTAATTCTTTCCATATTCCTTATTATATCACACTTATTACAAAGAGGTGACAATATTGCGTAGTTGTTTTGTGGTAAGGACGTTTGGTGCGGCGGTGATTTTGTAGAGGACGCCACCATTGACCCAAGCGGCGTTAGAGTTAGATACGTAAATTGTAATTCCCTGTTCATGAGTGGTAGTATAATCGCTTTGCCAGTTTGGCTCGACGTAGTTTCTGACCAAGGCTGAGCTATCCCAGGAAGATTTTTCTTCGATTAGCGAAAAAGTCTTGCCATCGTCACTGGCGAAATTAATTACGATGCGACCGTTTTCTGAAGCAATGTCTTGAAGTGAAAATTCTCGAGGAACATAGGATGGATAGGAAGCTTGAATGCCAGTTTGCAGAGCAGCAACTTTAACGGAAATATCAGGAATATTAGAGCTGACAAATCTAACAATCATGGCAACGCAAGCAGCAGCACAAGCAAAGGCAAGAATAAACCGTCTGCCACTATGTTTACGCTTAATAGCTGGGCGCGGGGCGCTTTTGGCTTTGACTTGTTTTTCTGGCTTACCCTTAACCTTGGTTTCGGACTTTTTAGCGACTTCTGGCTCATGGTCGACATCAGCCATTGATCTTAGAGCGTTGCGAATAGCTTTATCTTTGAGTTCGGCTGGACTAGGCTCGATATTGCTACGAGTTTTAATCTTTGGTGCGGTATTTTTGACAACGCGATGGGTGCTACTACTTGGGCTTTTGCTATTTTTAACGCTAATATTTGTTGCTGGTTTAGCTTTAGCTGACTTTTTACTGTTTATAGAGATAGCGGTACTTTCCTCAGCGGCTTTTTTGAGCTTAGAAATACCGATTTCCTCTTTACTTTTAACTTCTAGCTTTGGTTTAATCTCTTTATGATCTTCTTTTTGGATTACGGCGGCGGTGCGCTTGAGTTTATCCATTTCAGCGTAGACTTCTGAAGGCTCAGTGGCGTTGTGAATAGAGGCGATGGCGGCTGCGGCGGCTCGAGCGATGGCTTCGATGGATTCTTTGCTCGCAGGGTCGGCATTCTCGGGGATAACTTTTTCGACTGGTTCTGGTATGCTTGCTTGAGGTTTATAATTATCTTCATAATTATTATTCTGGCTAAGCAATGGACTGGTAAAATTAACAGTTGGGGTCGGTTCGCTGAAGCGGCTAATCATTGGGCTGACGCTGTAGTTTGGCGTCTGACTCTCTACTGATTGAGGGGTGTAGCTTATCTTTGGCTCAACTGGTTGTTCGCGCATGATTGGAGGGGTTGCATGACTAATATGGATAGAATCCCGATATTTATCTTCCATATTAATACTATTCTCCTCTGGCTGAGCCGTTATTTTTGACATTATTTCTGGAGCAGATAGGGAGGTTTGTGGAATAGTTTCTGGTTGAGTCATTGGCTCTACCTCTTCCTCGATTACTTCCTCGGTAAACTCTTCTACTAATTCGTCTTCAGAGAAAGTTGGTAGAGGTTTAGGAATATCTGCTAAATTAATTTTGCGAGGTTCTGGCTTGGGTGCACGGATATGCATATTTACTAAACGGGATGACAAGACCGGGGCGTCAAGCTTGTTGCTTGCACCAATATGCGTGACGGGCGTACTCGACTCCCGGCTAGTTCCATCTCGAACAATTCGTTGCACAACTGGTCTTTTGACATACTTGCGATTCAAGGTCGTTGAGGGTTGGGTCGTGCGGTGCGTTGCTGAGCTGGATAGGCTGCTGTAATCGGTTTGTTTCTCCATTGGTTATAGGAACTCCTCGCATCTTTTGTTCTTATATTTATATTATAACGGCAAGCGGTATGAAAAACAAGAGTTTTTGGCAGGAGCTATTCTGGGTTTTCCACAGACGGAAGTAGTCTTTATTAGTGGAAAGTATGGTATAATAATCTGAAGATGGTAAAACATGATTTAGATTTTGAAGAACGCCGTAAAAGGCAGCGTATTCGAGTATTTGTAACTGAAATTCTAATGTTTTTTGCGGTAATTGCAATTGTAGTGGTGGCGACACTGATTTCGATGGGCTTTTTTGTCAGTAGCGACGGTAGTATTGAACAGGCTGGGCTTTTACAAGTTCATTCTCTGCCAACAGGAGCAACGGTGGAGATTGATGGCGAAACCATTTTCCCGCGGACAAATTTATCGCGAACTTTAGCAGTGGGTAAACATACGGTGAAACTCTCGCGTGATGGTTATGATTCCTGGTCGAAGACTGTGAAAATGTATCCAGGAGTATTGCTGAGGGTATATTATCCACGATTGTTTTTGCAAAATCGTATTCCTGAGGCGGTGAAGAGTTTGGGTGAAGAGCTAGGGTTTTACTCAGTAGCACAGAATCGCAATAATATTTTATATAGCGCAAAGGATGCAACGATTTGGAATTTGGTGGATATTAGTGGAGATGAGATTAAAACGACTAAGCTTGATATGAGCGAGATTTTGCCAGAAGTAGAAGCGGATAAGTTTTTGGGGTCGGTGGAAAGTTTGGAATGGAGTAACGATGGTCGAAGGGTGTTAGTCAAGTTGCAGATGAATGATGCAGAAGAATGGATTTTAGTGGATTTGAAAGACTTAAAATCTAGTTTGAATTTGACAGAAACTTTTGGCATGGAGTTTGAACAAGTAAAGATTATTGATGGTTCGGCTGATCAGCTTTTAGTATTTGAAAAACATCATTTGCGCAAAATAAACACTTCGGCGCAAGCCCTGTCGCGAGTATTATTGGATAATATAGCAATTTTCGCGCACCAAGAAGCAGATGTGATTTATGTAACAATGCCGAATAGCAAAAATGAGCGTCAGATTGGGGTCTATCGTGACGGAGAAAAGGCAGGTACGACACTTAAAACGGTGAAAACTTCTGAAAATGTGCAAGTGGCACTCTCGGAGTTTTATGGCAATAAATACATGATTTATACAATTGATAATAAGTTAAGTATATTGTATGGTGATCTACCAATGTATAATGCAGAAGAGCCAGATTTATCTAAGGTTAAAGCGCTTTTGGAGGATATGGAATTGAGTTTTGCGCCAAATGCAGTGAATGTAAGTGGGGCAGGTGAATATATTGTATTTGCAAGGGGTAGTGAGTATGCGGTGGTGGATATTGATACTGGCGATGTGTTTTCCTATCAAGCGATTGCGCAAGACACTAAGTGGCTGGATGATAGCATGCTTTATACTGTCAAAGATTTGGACTTGATAGTTTGGGATTTTGACGGTACGAATCAGCGTACGTTGACGAAGGCTGATGATTACGATGTTGTACTGACTGCGAATAATCGATGGTTGTATTATTTATATAAAAACGATAAAGGTGAGCTAGAATTAACTCGCGAAAGAGTGATGAATTAGGCTCTAGATATGGATTTGATAGGGGTTTGAAGATGGCGGAGAGAAGTTCCTTGCAATCTTTGGTCTATGGTTGAGGTAAATAGTGCATTGGTTGAATCTAGTTCATAATATGCCGCTTCGATGTTAGCTGCAGTAGCACCCCAATAGATACCTTGGCTTCCGCCATTCCAGTAGAAGTTACTCCAGCCACTGACGTGGGCTGTATTAAAGTGATATTGTGGCGACAGTAAAGCATTATTATCTGTATTGGTAGGGTTTGTAGCGGAATAGCCCCAGGTGTCATTTTTCTTTTCCTCAAACCTAAACCCATACCGACTTAACTATTTTTTCGTTTCAAGCATAACGTTTTCTTTATTTACGGTCACGGAGAGAAAAACCAACATTCTGACGCCACCATTGAGAAGTAGGCCAGACGCGCCAATTCCTACTATCAAGATGTTGCGTTGAACTGCTCCAAACGTGACCATCGTCACCCATACCAGAAAGTGTATTAGAATTAGCATATTCTATAACTCCAGCCGTATTCTCATAAAACGGTCGTAGAAGTACATTATACAAGCTACTATTAGGGTTAACTGCATAGTAAAGGTTATCACTTCCCTTTTCCTCAAACCTAAACCCATATAGACTTACATATTATCATCTAGTTATAATTTAGTTCTTTCTAGCAGTGACCCATTCCTCTTCCGGTTTTTCTTATCCACTTTCTGTGGGGCCGCGTTCAAAGCGCCCGCTGCCGCGGGGTCTTGCCGCTAGTCCTCCTCGTGAGTCCGGATTCCCCACAGAAAGGGGCAATAAAAACCAACTACAAATCAAAGAAAAGACTAAATTATCCTAATCATAAGTATTAACAAAGTAGAATAGACACTGAATATAGT
>CAZVTE010000039.1:0-8513 GCA_964629705.1 uncultured Candidatus Saccharibacteria bacterium
TTTGGACGGGCGGAAACTTGGATAACTGTAATCGTCTAGAAAAATGGAACGGTACGCAGGATAGCCATTATCTCATTGGTAATTATTATCAGTGGAACACAGCGACCGCGGGAAGTGGTGCAAATACAGCAGAAAATAGTAATGCTCCATTTTCAATATGTCCGAAAGGGTGGAAATTGCCGCTGAGTGGCGAAGTTAATAATGGTGTCAGCGGCTCGTTCTATAACTTATTGGAAAAATATGGATTACAAGATGGGCTAAGTAATGAAACGTATAACGTTGCTCTAGAACCACTTTACTTTCCTCGTTTTGGGTCTATGATTATTAAAGATGGTTCAATAAGGGCTATAGGGTTTGATGGTGTATTTTGGTCTGGTACGGCTCACATTATTAACTCGGATGCCTATGCTTCTAGTATTACTAGTACTAACGTCTATCTGTCTAATTTGCAGACTCGCCAACATGGTTTCTCTGTGCGTTGTCTCGCTAGATAGTTGTTGATAAAGATAGAATACCTCGTGTAAAATCGGGGTATTTTATTTTGAATACATAATATCTAAATCGACGTAGCCATCTATTCCATCTACCAAGCCAGTGTCGGTCATTTGCCAGAGTGAAAAATCGCCTTCATAGGTTGGTTTGTGATAATATTGAGCCAACCAGGTGTCATGTCCTTCGACATTCCAAAATAAGTCTAAATAATTCTTGCTACTGTAGTTTAGGCTGTGATAGCCAGCATTTTTAATGGTATTAAGAAAAGTTTCAGCAACTCGATTAAGAGTATAAATGCTCATATTGGCGGTATTATAGTTATTCCAATTTTCCCAATCATAAGCTATACCTAAATCAACATTGTAATCTTTAATTTTATCTAGAATCCACTCAGCCTGTTCTCTAGCTTGGTCGTGATTTTTAGCGTAAGAAAAGAAATAGACTCCAACTGGCAGGTTGAGCTTATTGATGGCTTTAATGTTTTGTTCAAAATATGGGTCTAAAACTAATTCGCCGTCATAGCCTTTTTGGTAACCAAGACGAATCATTGCAAATTCTATACCGGATTTTTGAACTTTTGCCCAATTAATCTTCCCTTGCCACTCGGAGACATCAACACCGATTTTGGTTTTAGCGGTTTTATATTGTTTAATAATATCTGCTAATTTGTCGCCATCGATGATTAGGGTTGTAGCACTATTGCTGTTCGGCTTTGCAGTATCTTGAGGTGGTTGAATAACGTTCAAGATAAAATTTTTTTCGGCTGAGTTGCCATTAGCATCGGTAATTTTATAGATTAAACTATAGCTGCCAGTTTTTTCTAAGTCATATTCTCCGATGATTTCTCGCTTGGGCTGGTCATCGATATTATCAACACTCAACATTAAATCGGTGAGTTTGCCTTTATAGCCTTGGTAAACAGTGTAGCTATTATTGCCATGAATTTGCGGTTTAATATCGTCGATAACGCTGATGGTGATTTCGCGGGAACGTTTTTTGTTTTTGATGTTTATAAAGTCGAAATTGATGGTTTGTTCACCTAACTTTTCGGTATCGATTTCAGTGTCTTCTATTAGTTCTCCATTAATAGTCTCAATAAAGTCAGAAACTTTGGCGGGTGAGTTGAAACTGATTTCCAGATTCTCTTTAAAAGTGATAGCTTCGCGGTCGATACGCTCATTTTCGAAATGATTATAGATTAGAAAAACTATTAGCGCTACCGTAAAAACGACTAGAGCAAGTGCTAGATACTTGAAATTCTTGGATTTAACTCTATTTTCCATTGATTACCTTAATTATAGCATAAAATTTTAGAATTAGTAGCCATCATAGTAACCTTCTTCGTAGGCATCGGCGAGAATATCCTGACAAAGCTCATCGCAGTCGTCGGGTTCATAGTAACTATCGCCGTAATAGCTGTAAGATTGATCGTATCGTCCTTTATCATAGGCTTCCATCTCTAAATCGTCCCAACAACGTCCGGCTTCTTCGTGGACACAAGTTGATGCATTGAAGGTAAAACTTGGTTGTGGTGTTGTAGTATGGGTATTATCTGGCGTATTTGGAATTGATGTAGGATTGTTGATTGATTCTGTTGTAGCTTTTTCGGTCGTTGATTTTTGCCACTCAGTGAGTTGCTGGCACAGTTTAATGTCGGTAGCAGCATCTTTTTCGGGATGGGCTTGGCTGTATTTTGCGCAAGCGATTTGAGGTGATTCGTAAGTGATATATAAAATTTTTTCGGCTTTGCCTGCAGTATTAGTAACTGTAATGGTGTACTTGGTAGGCTCGGACTTATCCTGATTAGATTCAAGCTCTTTCATGCTTATACTGTAGTCGGTAATAATGGCGTAATTGTTAGACGCCTTAACGGTTTGAGGCTTGCCGAGATCTTGATTATTGATGTAAAAGTGATAATTACCTTTCTTAAGGCTGGCGTTTTCGGGGCTAATATGAATATGGATACTGGGCGTATTTTCAGAATCTATACCATTGTCAAAAGCGCGATTCACTAAAGTTACATAATATTCCCCATCTGCACCTTTTGTAATGTTTTCGCCGAGGTTTGGTTCTAGAGCTAGATTTGATTCAAGTTCGAGATTAATTTCGGGTGCTTCTACTTTAGGCGGATACCACCAGACATTAGTACACAGCCAGATATTGATAGATAAAAGCGTGATTATGATAGCGCTGTAAATACCGATTTTGCCGAGTTTGCATAAAGATAGTAAGAAAAAGACGAAAAATATAACTAAAAATAGGGTTAGCATGTCTATATTATAAGTGGTAGTCGTCTTTTTGTCAAGTTGGGAATAATAAAATTTATTTTTATGATAAAATAAAAGTAGTAAATTAAAACGGAGGTTATTTATGAATCGGTTTATGGCGGTTGCGAATGAGTTGGCGAGAAGTAACTTACAAACTAATGCGGGTGGACCTTTTGGTGCTTGCGTAGTGAAAAATGGTAAAATTGTCGGTAAAGGATCGAACCATGTATTAAGAAATAATGACCCAACGGCGCATGCGGAGATTGTAGCGATTAGAGAAGCATGTCACAATTTAGGTTCATATGATTTGAGCGATTGCGAATTATACGCTTCTTGTTATCCATGTCCAATGTGTTTGGCAGCGATAGTGTGGGCAAATATTAAAACTGTGTATTATGGTAATACGAAAGAAGATGCAGCCAGAATTGGCTTTCGCGATGACTTTTTGTATCAATATATAAAACGGCTTGTAGATGGTGAAGAAGATAAAAACATTCTTGATTTGAAGGAACTGGATCGAGAGCATACCATAAAGGCGTTTAATGATTTTCTTGAGAAAGAAGACAAAAAGATTTATTAAGATTTTTGTGTCAGTTGCTGCTTGGCGCGCTTGAGAAAAGTGAGGTCACGGGCTTGCAAATCTTCCATACCTGGCTCGGTGACTTGGTTGTTTTCGATGGTCTGGATGGCAGTATCAAGATCCTTAAACCATTCAATTCGGAAACCGCGCTTGGTTTCCCAAGTTTCGTATTGTGGTGAAGTTTTTCGCCAGTTACGGTTGCAATGAAACCCGTAGATATGCCTAGCATATCCCAAACTGGAACTGGTGTTTCTATATTGCCAAGTGTATCTGTGATTGTGCAATCACAGCCGGCTTCTTCCCTTACTTCTCGGCAGGCAGCTGCTTTTACATCTTCTCCGTCTTCAATTCCGCCACCGGGAATTTTGTAATAGCCATGTTTAGTAACGTTGATAATTGCGACTTTGCCATTTTCGTCAAAAAGGACAGTGCGGGTGGCGTATTTTGGTTTTAGCGTGTTTTCTTTGAGATTAGGATTATGGCTGTGATTTAGTGATTCAAAATTCTTCATACTGTAATTATAGCATATTCGAAAGCTAGAGAGAAAGGCCTAGGTATCGATCGTTTCGGCATATAAGATTGATTTTGCCATGGTTAATATGGGCATAATTTATACGGCAACGAATTCTTTACAGAATTTGGGATTCCAGAATGGTGTATGGTCTAGTACTGAGAGTATGGATAATGTTAATCTTGCGGGTTATTTAGCGATAGAGTATGTTTTATACCCTAGTTTAGAACATGTACGATGGTTTGGGCTTTCTCTCTTCTGCCAAAAAACACACTAAAACGCCCTCTCAGCCTTTAAATTTAGCCATTCTAAGGCTTTTTAGCATAAAAGTGGAAAGGAACAGCACTTTTACTAAAATGCTTCTACTTAGGTTAAGAATTCGCGTCTTAGAGCAAATTGATTACTTTTATGCTAAAAAGTATACTTCCTCTAATACTAAAATAAGCCTATTTTAGTATTAGAGCTTAAAAATAGCCTTTCTGGAGCGAGATAAAAAGCAAGTGTGGTATGATACAGCCGAAGATTAAAGACGTACAGGGAGGTGAAAAAGCGCGGTTTAGAAGTAAAACTGCAGTATTTTTTATCAAAAATCCCTCAAATCTTCCGAAAAAAATGAGGATTTTTAAACAGTTTATGAAAATCCGTTAGTGGGGCACTCGGATATCATAAATCTCTGGCAAGATTTATTTCTGCACTCATAGTGTTCAAAAAGTGAATAAATTCCCTTTTTGACTATGACCCTTCGCGCATTACGAACCACTTTGCTAACGCAAAGCGGTTCTATATCCGTGTGTGTCTATACGATAGTCTTGCCATAATATATAAATATGTTCTGTCAAGACTATGGCAGGGGCACTCGGAATCGAACCAAGATCTACGGTTTTGGAGACCGCTATACTAGCCGTTGTACTATGCCCCTATACTTATATTCTAGCACAAAAATGTTTTTGTGGCTAGCTGAAATGCAAATGAATTTTGGCTATCATAAAAAAGACCTTACTCTTTATGCTAAAGTGTGTTATGATAGATATAATGAAAGCTCAGGAGTGTAGATTGAATTTGTGTTTTCAGCTGAATGTTCCGCAAGCATTGGCTGGTAAAGTGGTAGTGTCTGAAAGTGGTGCTTCGGGGGATGCTAGTTTGCAAGAAATGATGGAGCAGGTTTTTGACTCTGAGGAAGAGCGGATTTTTCAGCGTATAGCAAAACAATATTATAATTCGGTGTTGGAAATTTTAGAGAGTAAGTTGCGGCGGCATGCAGCTTTTCGGGCGTCGGTGGTTGTAGACCCGCATTGGTTGGTATTGGCGAAAAAGTATAATGAGGTGTTGGTGAACCGGTTGAGGGGTGTTGTATTGACAGGGAGAGTGGATTTAGTCTATGGATTGCCAGTGAAAATACCAATAAGTAGAGATAAAACAGAAGTTTTGGAGTTGGCGAGACAGGTTAAGCAAAATCAAGAATTCTTTTGGCAGACGTTGGGCACGAAATGCCGTGTAGTTTGTCTTGACGGTCTGGAGTATGATGATTATTTGGCTGGTTTACTGGAAAAGATGGGTTTCGAGGCCTTGCTTGTGAAAAGTAGTGGTATTTTGCACAGACAAGAAAATGTTAATGAGGTTTATTTGCCAGACAGTTGCGATAAGATGCTGGCAATTGTGCAGAATGATGATTTGTTGCAGCTGTTAGTGCAGCGTTCACGGTTTGAGACTATAGGTGGTGAGATTTTGCAGGTTGATGATTTTTATAAAAAAATGTTTGCGGAGTGTTTGAAGGGTAGTGTAATTACCTTAGTCGTGGACGCAGAGGTTTTGCAAGTTGACGCAGAGGTGCAGGATGGTATTGCAATGTTTATACGCGAGCTTATTGAGAAGTGGCGTGAGAACAGTAATAATAGTTTTGTTTCTGTGGTGAAAATTTGTGAGGCGGATTTACCAGTGTCGGAGTTGGTAACGAAAGATTTTTATGATAGTTTTAGTGCCGAGAATATCATGCGAAAGATTCAGCGAGTGATTGAAGAGAATGCAGCAGAGGTTAAAGCCGAGAAGGATGTAGAGAAGAAGCAGCGAACTGAGGAAGGAATGGCGTCAGTGAAGCCTCAGTTAAGGATTGCAACGAAGAAAGAAACGACTAGAAGGGTGGTAAAAGAGCCCGAGGATACAGCGGAGCTTGTGGATGTAAAAATTACTAAAAAGGTTGCGATGCCGGTTGCTAAGTTGGCAGCAGACAATGAAGTCAAGGTTATGGTTGGTCATCCTAAAGTGAAGAAAGAGAAGCAAGCACGTCAGATTGTCGCTAAGCCTGCTGTAAAAAAAGAGCTTCAAGCAGAAGTACCATCGACTCCACGACCAGTGAAGGCGCCAGGTTTTGCCTTGAAAATTAAGTTAATCGATAAGATGCAGCAGGAAGTAATGTTGCGTGAGAAGGATATTGTCGTTGTTGCTACGGATGATGGTGGTGAGAAGTTGGAAAAACGAACGACTTTGGATTTTGATGATTTATGGACGTTTGACGCGAAAACTGCAGAGGAAGAAGTGATTATCGGTAAGAAGAGGCTTCCGTCAATAGGTTCTGGCAATATTGCTTTTAGAGGATTAAGAGATTCTGAGGCTGATCAAGGTGATATTGAACAGTTTGATTATAATTCGGTTGAGCCGCAGAGGGTGGTACGCCAAATTAAGTTTACAGCCATCAATAATGGTGACTTTGGTGAAGTTTATGAATTCTCGACGAAAAAGTAGCATAAATGGGTTTACACTGGGATAATTTTGTGATAAAATAAGAAGTATTATGGCAAAGAAGAAGAGTAATAATAAACGTAAGCTGGTCGGTTTAGTTTCTGAGGGGTCTAAGATTCGTTGTTATTATACAAAGAAGAATACTATGAATACTCCTGATAAGCTGACTTTGAGAAAGTATGATCCAGTTTTACGCAAGCATGTAATCTTCGTTGAAACAAAGAAGAATCTTGGCCGCAATGAGGTTAAAGAGAAAAAGCGTTAATGGTTTTGACGGGTTTATATATAGATTCTCCAGCTACGATATAGTAACTGGAGAATTTTAGTTTGAGAATTAGATTCTAGCGAGCTACGCAACGAATCGGAAAGGCTGACCAGCGGTTGTAGGCTGGGCTAGGGCAAAAAGTGGAAGTTGCGATATGCAAGCCTAGTGCGCCGGAAGTGTTTGTCTCTACGGAATTTGTCCAATATAGACCATGCTGACCAATGTCGGCTACTGCCTGTTCTCCAGGATGCGCATCTCCGCTGCGAATAAAGTAGAATGGTGCGCCTATTATATAATGGCTATTTTGTTCGCTAAGACCACAGTATCGTGGTGCTGTACCATCTGGAAAAGCATATCCGTAGGCATTAAATAAATTAGAAAAAGTTTTTGTACCGTATTTGTCAAAATAACTTTGTGTAAATCTAGTGGCGCTTTTAACTACTTCCGGACCTCCATCTGCGGCTGGTAATTGCCAATTCTTTGGGCAGATTGAGCCTTCGGCCTTACTGGGTACCATACTGCCATAAGAACCACTGCTAGCGATTGTGCCGCCTGTGCCGGCTGTGGCTGCATTCCATTGATAATAGTGGCCAAGTAGATAATGTGCGCCGTCAGCATCGCTCTCATTATATCTTTCTAACCTGTCGCAATTATCGGATACATAGCTGCCTTGAGGAATGTCGCCGCAATTAGTTGCATCTTCTGGATTTTTCAAAACATAACGACCAAAATCCCAGCTATATGTTCCCACTTGTGCATCTGCGGCTGCATTAGAGAAATTTACCATACCATGGCGAGTTGTTCTTGGCGGGTAAGTGCTACTTGCATTCCAGATTGCCGCTATATCTGTGTTTGTAGGATTGATCTGGTTGTTGTTTACCATGTCGTCTGTAATATCCAAATCTAAATTCTGTGTCATCCAGCAATTCTGATCCGCTAGTTTCGATACCCAATATTGCTTACCATCCCGTGTATCCGTAAGCTGCTTGGAAGGTTCGTTGCCGGGAGTGATGGTGGTTTCACCATTACTCCCGCGGGTTTTAGTACAAATCTCACTGGTCATGTCTTGCATGTAGGTGAGATGTTGCAGAGAGTTAAGTTCAATTGGGTTTACGACTACGCTAACAGTAATCTGCTTACTATAAGTTCCAGCTGGCAAGCCGGAATTGACCTTAGCAGCAAAGCTTAAGTTATAATCATCTGCGCCAGTTGGTACTGTACCATTACCATTGACGTATTTCACCTGCGTACTAGTACTAGGCACTTGATTATAAACATTAGTATCTTCGCCTAGCTTCGCTAGGCTATAGCCCCAGCTATTGTCGGGGAAATCGGTAGTATTTGTGGCGGTGGTTAGCCCCTTGATAGTGCCGCCAGTTTCGCTATTTGTAATATCTACTGTACCGTCTGTAGTACTTAGCATAATTTTATAGCCATCGGGATTATTGGATGTGACTTTGAGCTTAGCATTCGCAGCCTTAAGCTCTCCACTGCTGGTTGCCACAAAGTCCATGTTTACGGCTGCGTCTAGACCAATGGACATCAGCGGCTCAGACGTAATGTTCAAAGTGGTAGTAGCAGTAGCGGAATCCTCAGCGGAAGCGCTATCCGTCACATTCGGCGAGACCAAGGCTAGCGCCAGCAGGCCGAGCGCCACTGCGC
>CAZVTE010000040.1:0-8434 GCA_964629705.1 uncultured Candidatus Saccharibacteria bacterium
ACTCCGCCCTAAAGTGCGTGCTACCGCCTGCACCTAGCCTAGCACAAATTGAAAACAATTAGCAAGCATGAGCCTGATGGAAAATGAAAAGAAATAATATTGAAATTCTTCTTCACGGTTTGAAGGTTGGAGCGTATTATTGCGAACTTATTTCAGCATGATTTGCTATGTAGGTGTAATAGGCAGCTGGTGCTTGCTTATAATGTAGAGTTGTTGTATATTTTACAACAACTTTTAGTATTTTTCACCTCTGTTATTTTTAATATTCTTTTGATTTTATGTAAAATAAGCATAAAAAGTATTGACTTTTTGAATAATGTGTGCTAGACTAAAGATAGTTAGACAATAAATAAAAACATCTAACACAAAAAATACAATTATAAAAATAATAATACAAAAATAAAATAAAAACAAAAATAAAGGAAAATAATGAGTGAAAAAATAAAATTTAATCCATCGTCGAAGGTAATAAACTTTCCGAATGGCGGAAAAGTACGCAACGTGAATTCGAAGGATTATGTCGACCCAACAATTGATTTAAAGGAAGCAGAGTTTGATGCTGCGACGGCCGGAGTGAAACATGGTAGAAGGGCAGATTGGAATGATTTTCAAGTAATGGGTTCTTCTAACAAAGCCGAAGGCGAATATGTGCCACCGAAGGAAGTAGAAGACGTTGATTTGGAGGCTATTATTGGTAAGGCGAAGGCGATTAAATTTGCAAAGACTATTATTGGTTCTTATGATAAGCTAGAGCATAGTCTATTAGAGAGTGCAGCTTAAAGTATTAAACATAAATGAAAATATATTAAAAACGTAAAAAATAATAGTTAGAGATTCATTATTAGATAAGGAGTTTACCGATGTGAAGGCAAGATATTGATAGCTTATAGTTTGTGAATAAACTTAAGTGATAAATTGAATTAAATATAAGAAAAATGCTGAATTAAACGTAGGCGAGAAGAGGAGCTATTTATAAGATAGAGCTTGATTAAAATAATGAAAATTATTTTAACAAGAAAATGTAGAGTTTAATAAAAATAAAAATCCTGAGAGCTTACTACTGTATATTTGACAGTTAGGGCGATATACTGCGAGTTATGAAAAATATGGAATGTCAAGTTATAAGGGCAAAGCATGAATAAAGTTAAGAATTATGTTTATAAAAGTGAAGTAGAGTGTGAATTAAACATGATAGTGATTGAACAAAGGAGCGAATATATAAGATAGAGAAGTGAAGAACAAACTTAATAGGAAAGGAGAAGAAAGTATAAGTTAGAGTAAAGAATAAACATAACAAGATAGCAGTAACAATATATGATTGAGTGAGAAAAACCGAACAGATGTTCGGTTTTTCGATGTGGCGGATTGCGAGAAAAATGTAATAAAAAATGGTAGAAAAATAAAGAATATTGTGTAATAAGAAAACTGTGGAAAACTTTTGTGATGATAGTTTGACATCTGGATGAAGCTTGTGATAAAATGAGGAAAAGTCATGTAATTGAAAGGTAGTACACGAAATGCCAGATAATAAAAACCTAAATGAGGATGATGCAGACCGCGCGATTGATGCGTTTGTATCGAAAATGATTTCTGATAAGGGGCTGGATGCTTTGGCTCCGGATATGCGGGCACGCTTGCATGCGCAATTACGAGAGAAATTAGATGAGCAAATCGATCAAGCGGCGATTCGGATGCTCTCAAATCTTGAACTGTTGCAATTTGAGCAGTTGGTAGAGGACGATAATACGACTCCGACGCAGATTGAAGCATTTTTTGATAATGCAGGGGTGGACTATGGCATGGCCGCTGAGCAGGCTATGTTGGCTTTTCGTGACGCATTCTTGAGGGAGGAGATTTAAAGTATGGCAGGTGAACAACTAAACAGAAGATTTCAGGGCGATAAGCAGATAGAGGATCATTTGGATGCTTTGCTGAAGGCTGCGCAAGAAGCAGAGGCGAATCGTGAGGCAGCGAAAACGAGGACACAACAGCAGCTGACGGGGGTTAATACTACGGTAGTTGAAAATGTTCAGCAAGTATTGGATGCTAATGGTGGCGAAGGTGATGTGAATGATATTGTTGCGGGGCAGGTAGGTGAGACAGCGAGAGTGTTGGGACATGAACCTAGTGAGGTGAGCAGCGTTGAACAATTGAAAGAGAAAATTGCTACTCCGGATATTGATATTCTTAGTAATGAGGAAGGTTATGAAGAGGACGTTGACGGGACGGGTAATGGTCAGGAGAGAGTGGCTAGTCGTGAGGAGCTGGCGGATGATTTAGTGGGGGAAGCTCTGCAATATTATGATAATGAGATTTATAAGGCTGGCGATGATACTATCGAGGCCTTTAATGGTTTGGCGAGAGTTTTTAATAATTCTTATGGGACGAAGATTGAAGAAGTTAATAGAGATACGATGGGGGTGGAGCAGGCTAGAGAACAGGCAGCGTTAGGACTTTGCGAAAAGTTGATTAATGATAATTATGATTTGGCAAAGATGGATTCTAGCACTGCTGGTGTGTTACTGGTAGATTTGTTTAAGGATAAAGTTAACGAAAAATTTGATCAAGAAGTCGAGAAGGCGAAAGCAGCCGGTGAAGAGGCTGTGATTAGGGCTCGAGAGGAGCGTGAAGAAAAGAGGAAGCAGGCTGAGGAAGAAGCGAAAGAGGCTCGAGAAAAAGAGGAGAGACAAAAAGAGCAAGAGAAGCAGGAGTATATTCAGAATTTGCAGTACGATGCTAATGCACGGCAGAGGTTTGAAGAGGAAATTAGGACTTTTAATCAATCTCTGCAGCATGATTATAAGTCACGCGGAATTGAAGATGCTTACAAACCGGTGCAGATTGATTTGAACAAGGTGATTAGCGAGGCGTCACGGGTTGCGAAGGAGAAAATTAGCACCAGCGATGACGCTAACGTCCAGCAGGTTGTTAATGGCGGACAGGATAAGATTAAAGCATTGTTTGATCAATATATCACCAATGAAGTGGAAGACGAGCTAAAAAAGGCTGAGGTGGCGGCGAATGCGGAGCTCAAAAATGCTGCTTTGCAACATGAAACTGAAACGCAGGATAAAGAGTCCTTTACTGAAGAAGAGAAAGCAAAGTTGCGGGAGCGTCTTGAAATATTGTTGCGGCAAGCTGGATTATCAGAAGAGTTTTTGAAGCAAGCTGGTATTGGCAGGGAACGTAGGTCGCAATATGTGGATGGTATAATAAACCGTGTAGTAGATAGACTTGCGAAAGGTTACGAAGAGGCGGGAAAAGTTCGTGATCAAGGATTTTGGGATAATGCTTATAAACTGGTAGTACAAGATTTGGAAGTTACCGCTAATAACTTGAAGCAGCGTGAGCAAAACGATCGAGAGGTAGATTTTACGGATACCGAGAAGCAGCAGTTGCAGGAGTATATTGTTTCAAAGGGCAGAGAAAAGCAAGTGGATGTTTCTGGTATTGAAGTGAATGATATTATTAGAGGTGCATTGCTAAAGGTGAGAGCGGAAGGCGGTAGAGGGAACGAATCACTGAAAGATAGATTATTAGCGGCGGCGATTGAACAAATTGACGCGGCGGTAAATGAATTGCAAAGTGGCAATCAAGGTGAAAATCAAGAGCAGGTTGAGGAGTTGAAGCTACCAGAAGAATTGAGACAAGAGCTAAGCGATTATGTAAAAGAGTTGGCAGAAATTTGGGATGATAGTGCACTGGATTTGAATGAGCAATTGGATGGTATTTACGATTTTGTGGTGCGTGATTTGGTGAATATGAATGATAACAAGAACAGCGATGGGGATTATGTTGCTGGTGAGTATGACAAAGCTGATATCGTGACGAAGATGAAGGCTGAGCTAAGGCGGCGTGCTCAAGAACGATTCTTGGTGAATATGCGGAATGACAGGGGAGAAAAAGATGAAGGTGGGAATTCGGAAGTTTCTCCGGAAGAAATAAGAGAGCAGGCGCTAGAGATTATGAAGAGCGTAGTGAATCCAGAGAGCTTGAGTGAAGAGAATCAAGCACGGTTTGAGGAAATTTTGGATTATGCGGTTGAGCATGAGTGGAGCTCGAATTCGATTCGGCGTTTGGTAAGTGAACTATTTACGAAGGACCGTTTTGGTAACGAGAAAGTTATTGGTAGAAGCCAATTTGAAGAGTTACTAGAGAATGCAGGGAAAGAAAAGCTACCGCTGGTGGGTGAGGAACAAGCGCGTTTGGCGCAAGAGGCTGAGTTGAGAGAGCAGGCCTTAGAGATTATGGATGGCAGAGATTTGGCTGAGGCGATTCGGGCGATTAAGGAGAAAATTAGGGAATTAGATGGAAGGATTGGCGCTCTAAAAGCTGGTGATAATACTCCAGAGGGAATGGAAGAGTGGGTGTCGTTAGCAAAATTGCGCAGTAAGTTAAAACAGCAGCTTGATGTATTGGAATCTTATGGTCAGAATATGAAGCTCAACCAATATATAATTGAGAAGGCTGAGGCGATTTTGAACGGGCGCGATGTTGATGCAGTAATTGCTCAGTTGGAAGATGATATTAAGGCTGCTACAGATGCGTCGAATAAATATAATGAGAATGACGACTTGTCAGACGAAGAGCTGAAAGAGGGTAGGCGATTGCGAAGTCGAGCGCAAAGTTTGAAAACTAAGCTTAGGACTCTGCGCGAATATCGTGAGTTACCGGAAGAGGTGCGTTTGATGGCAAGAACAATGGGTGCTAATCGGGCGGCGGATATGGATGACATGTCTGAGCCGGAGGCTGCGGAGGCAGGCGATGAGAAAGATCAGAGAATTGCAGAGTTGGAAGCACAATTGAGGGAGCAAGCGGAGAGATTGACGCAGTTAGAGCGAGAGCGCAAGGTGGAGAAACTTAGTTTCTTGGCAAAAACAAAGAATCTATTTGGTGGTGTCCGTAAGAAATTAAGGCAAAATGCAAAAAGGATTGCGCTTGTTGGTGCATTTGCTGCTCAAGTGTTCGGTGCGACTGCTGGTGAACTAGAGAGTCTGGATGCAGCGACTAGGAGTGGTATAGAAAAGCAAGGGGATTTGAGAGAAGCAAATGACGAGGCGGAAGGCCAGAGTGAAGGTGGTGGGAATGAAGAAGATGGTGGAGTTGATTTGCGAACAGTTGAAGGAGAGGAAGCTGAGAAGAATAAGAAGAAACAGAATAAAGGTGAGAAGTCTGTTGACGGTGAGTTTATGGTGGCCGAAAATGGCGTGAGGTATAATTCGAGTGATTGGCTGGATTGGGATAATAAAAACTCTATACATTCGTTTGGCACGAGTATAGAAGAAGAGTGTAAAAACGAAGATGGTGAGTGGGATGTGGAGCTAACCAAGAAAGCATTGTTTAGGACGGCTAAAAAATCAGTGGAAATTCTGAGTTCTTATGTGGCAGATGAGGTTTGGGGTGGCAAAATTCTTGAGGCTTGTGGTTTAGATAAGAATATGGACAAGTTCCAACTTGATAAACTTTTAAGCAATAGTGAAGATGGTGGAAAATTACAGAAGAAGTTGTTGAAGGAATATAAGAAGGCTTTGAATGATCCAGGGGTTGAAATAAGCTTTGAGTATTTGTCTGGTCTGTGCAAAACTGATTATATTAAGAATCGTGTGGAGGATTTGGGGGAAGAAGTAACACTAGAAAACTCTACGCCAGAAAACTTACTCCTTGGTGAGGACATTAAAAAACGTCATAATGCACCGCATATTATGATTAGATATGACAAAAGGGTTGATACTCGTTCGGTCTTGTGTGGTACTCAAGATACTAAACTGCTCGTTAGGGAAGAGGAATTGGGTGGGTCGACCGATGATATCCCAGATGAGACGACGATTTATCCGCCAAGTGAGGAAACTAAGGACTTTGTTCATATTGAAGAGGGGGAATTGTGGGTTCCTGTTGGTAAGACAACTGAGGAGAGCTTTATTGTAATTCCGATACCAGAGTTGAAGGAGGAAGAGCCGGCGCCAGGATCAAACCCGGTGGACAATCCTGATAAAGAGCCTGGAGAGAGCTCTGGAACTAAAGTGGACCCAGTGGAGCGTCCTGATAAGGGGCAGCCAGGGGAGAGTGAAGGTACGCATGCAGAACCGATCGAAGGAACTGTAGTGGATCAGCCAACAGAGCCGACTCAACCAAGTAATCCGGCGACTCCAGACCAACCTACTAATCCGGATCAGCCTGCCAACCCGGAACAGCCTGCCGACCCGGAACAGCCTACCGACCCGGAACAGCCTACCGACCCGGAACAGCCTACCGACCCAGGTGAATCAACGGAGGATATTAAGTCGAAAGATAACGAGAAAGCTGAAGATGTCGTTAATAATGCTATAGATAAGAGTCCGGAAGTTGATGATGAGGAGTATACTGGGACTGATAACCAAGAAGAAGAACCAACGACGGACGCTCCGGAAGAGCCGGTTAAGAATAAAAATGGCGAGAAGGTTGAGGATGTTGTTAATAATAGTGTTAGTGATAACGCAGATGCTAGTGGTTCGAATTTTGACCAAACTTTGGACCAGACGACTGAGGCTGAGACGGATGAGCCCGAAGGTGATGTAACTAATTTCGGAATGAGTGATGAGGAACTGGATGATGTGATTGCAGGTATAGTGAATGGTACTAGAGATACAAGTACTAATTCTGCGAATGCTGACGCTGGCGTAAGTGCTAGCAGCCTGGAATCTGCCGGTGATGTGAGTGGTGATTCGGCGGGGGCGGAGGTCGTTGATGCTGGAGCTGACGAAAGCGGAGCTGTTGGGGACGAAGGTGCTGGGGGCGAGAGCTCGGAAACGTTTGACCAGACGTCCGCTGATGAGTCGGAAGTATCGGATGCTCCATTAGTATAAAAGATAAAATAAACAATAAAAAGGAAGAAAACAAATGAAGAAGCGAGTATTAAAAGTGATTATGGGGGCGGCAATGTTGGTCGCTCCACTGGCGCAGACGAATGCAGTTTTGGCTTGGGGACCGTCAGGAGCTGAACGTCCGACCTTCACCATGGAGAAACCAGCAACCTACCCGACTTTTAACTCAATCACTAACAACCCAGTTATGGGT
Organism: uncultured Candidatus Saccharibacteria bacterium; assembly: GCA_964629705.1. Taxonomy (GTDB): domain Bacteria; phylum Patescibacteriota; class Saccharimonadia; order Saccharimonadales; family Saccharimonadaceae; genus Nanosyncoccus. Next base: position 7,054 of record CAZVTE010000040.1, read on the forward strand.
GACGAGCGTGATTTCGTGCGAATCGTGGAAAAAGGCTCTGGTGGAACATTTAACAGTCATCAAGAGATTGAAGCAGGTAAAGAATATGTGGTGTCGATTTATATTCATAACAACGCTTCAGCAACTTTCAACGATAAGGCGCATGATTATTCGGGCGTGGCGAGAGACGTACGCGTAGTATCGTATTTCCCGACGGAACTAGCAGCCGGTGTAGAAGGAAAAGTTGACGGTATGGTGATATCATCTAATGCAAAGCCGCAAAAGGTATGGGACGAGGCTTATATTACGCCGAAAGAAGATGTGAAGATTAGTTATGTCGCTGGCACTGCCAGAATCCAGAATGACTGGGACGCTGATGGCACGGTGCTAAGTGATAAGCTATTTACTAAAGAAGGTGTCTTTATCGGTTTGAATGAGTTGAACGGTGTGATTCTTGGCTGCGAAGCATATTCAAGTTTGATTTTCTATACGCTCAAGGTAGAAGCGGCAACTACGCCAGTGACTCCGCCAATCGATCCGGTAGACCCAGTTGACCCAACTACTCCAACTGATCCGGTTGATCCAGATGTGCCAGTGATTCCGGCTGATCCAGTTGACCCAGGAAAAATTGACGAAATTGTGGATGTGGTAATCACAGAACCAGAGGAAGTGCCAGAAGCTTTGCCAGTGGCTGGCCCAACAGAGATTGCGCTGGTGATTGTACTAGTAGTTCTAATTGCTTGCTGTGGCTTTTGGTTTGCGAAGACGCACCGAGTAAAGGAAACGGCAACTCGGGGCAATAAGTCAAAGAAGACTACCGGAAGAAAGAAGAAATAATTTTAACCGAGAGGTAAAAAACTGCTCAGAAATGGGTAGTTTTTTGCTGATTGTGTAAAAATATTGTAAAAAAGTATTGACAAGAAACATGCAGTGTGCTATAATGGAAGTATAAGATAGAAAGGTTGTGAAGCCTTGGTCTTGGGTGGGGAAAAATTGAGTAAAAAGTTAATTTTAAATAAAAAGAAGATAAAAAACGAAGTTTTTTGACGGAAAACGGTGGAATTGTCTTGAAAAACGCGTAAAATTTTGCTATAATGAAGTTAACAAAAAGAACTTCGGGGTTATCTACAAAAAGGAGAAAAATGAATAAACAGGAAGAAGAGCGTCGTGCACGCTTGATGCAAATGCGAGACGAACGCTTACCGAATATTAAGAAACAGTTTGAAGAAGCGCAGAAGCGGAATTTTAATTCGAATTTTGCTGAAGGCGGTAAGGATGCAGAATTAGTAGGAAAGAGTAGTAGGGGGAGGAAGACTACCGCTAGGGGCACGAAAAGCGCAAGCAGTAAGAAAACAGGCACAAAGAAGAGTACTGCGAAAACTACAAAAACAGAAGTAACGAA
>CAZVTE010000041.1:0-8377 GCA_964629705.1 uncultured Candidatus Saccharibacteria bacterium
GTCTCACTCTGGCTGTCGAGCTTCGACAGCCTTTTAGTCACATTCAGAATAGTTTGTTCTAATACTCCTTCACCTACTTCACAGTTTGAAGGTTAGAATATACTTTGTTCAAGCAAGACTATATTCAGTGTCTATTCTACTTTGTTAATACTTATGATTAGGATAATTTAGTTTTTCTAAAATGTGATTAGCAGCGCATCGAAGCTCGATGCGCAGAACGAATTACCCGTGAAGACGGGATAATTCGTGGGTCACTTTTAGAAAGAACTAAATTATAACTAGATGATAAATATATAAGTCTATATGGGTTTAGGTTTGAGGAAAAGAAAGGCGACTATTATGGCTATTTCGCTTTAAATCCGAGCTTGAGTGGCTATAATATTTTATCAACGCCAGTATACACAGTGTTAAGTGGAGATATGAATATTGGAACTGGAAAAATAGATAATTTAAGCGGGGCGAATTTTGCGTGGTCTAGTACAGGCTTAAATCAGGGCTCAGTGTATTACCCTAGAATACATCTTGACACGGTAATGCCAACTACGAATGATAGTAAAATATTTGGTTTTTCTCTCCGCCTATTAAAAATATTTTACCACAAAAAATACCCCACTTTGGAAGTAGGATATCTTTCGATTATTTGCGAAGACCAAGGGCTGCAATCGTACTCTTATATAGCTCGAAGTTGGTGCGCTCTAGATATTTCAGTAGTTTTTTGCGTTGACCTACCATTTGCATCAAGCCGCGTTTCGCCATATAGTCATGCTTATTTTGCTTGGTATGTTCGGTAACTTCTTTGATTCTTTCGGTTAGAATTGCTACCTGCACTTCTGGCGAACCAACATCCTTCTCGCTACGAGCCAATTTCTTCATGGCTTCAGCTTTTTTCTCTCTGGTAATCATATTGTTATCATTATATCACATCTAATCTTAATCTACAACCCCTAAAATTTGCATTTTTAAGCAATTTTAGCGAGTTTTTCTTGCAGTTGGTCTTTAATCCAAATGGTTAAGCTAGTATAAGCGGGATCGCCAATACAGCCATTGATTGCAGCGTGATATTTACTTTTCTTCTCTTTGTTACTACGCGGAAAACCGGCAATAATCGGGATGTAACCTAGTGCAACTGACAACTGATCCGTGACTACTCTGGCGATCCTGCCGTTGCCATCAAAAAACGGGTGAATGCGGATAAAGTTATAATGGAAATTTGCCAAAAAACGACAAACTTCGTCCATATTGCGAACTTCGATATAACCTAGACTATTACAGAGTGTACGGGCGAGTCCATATAATTCATTATAAACTTCAGCGCCGCCTCTTGGTATGTGGTGCAAGTCTTCGTCTCCAGGAGAACCGAAACGTACGTCGTGTCCACGTTCACGTAGAGTACCGGTCTTGCGGTAAACATGCTTAAAGAGGGTGGAGTGCATTTTTTGCCAATCTTCTAACCAGGCACGTTCATTACGACTAGACAGTGAGAATCTGATATCTACTGGGCGTCGTAGCTCTTTGACGAAAAGTAGGACTACTTCGCTGAGACCTTTTTCTTCAGCCTCGCGCACTAGAACGTGTTCGGAATTAATTGAGTAGCGGCGGCCATTTTTATATTCAGCGCTACGTTTGTATTTGCGCCAGAGGGTTTTGGCGGCATCCTCGGCGGCGATTTCGTAACGCTCGGGATTACTCATCGGTGTGCTCCAAGTCAGTGCTTTCCTTAACAATATCGTGCAACATGGCTTGCATTAGAGCGGCTTGGAGTTCGCCGATTTCGTTCCCCGTGCCTTTTTTCTTTGGTTTTAAGAAGACTTTGATATTGAGTTTAGGCAAAGTATTTTTGAGATCTTCGCTCGAAATGGTAAAGCTAGCACCATTATTATTTTTGGCCCAACTCGGGTCTTGATGACTGGTCTCTACGAGTTCCAATGTGCCGTGTGAACTCAGTGAATTGATGGCTGACTGGACAATTTTGAGAATGTCGTCTTTGCCGCCAATGAGAATGTCGGGCTGACCGGTAAGGCTGTATTCTTCAGTTTCGTAGGAGAGTTTGGCGTCATCGGAATGTTTAATATTAATATCAGGGTGTTCATCGGCTAAGGTCATGAAGCCTACTGGTACTGGTCCAAGGGGCATACGGAGGTAAACAATGTCGTCTGGCTGCATGTAACCTTTTTTGACTAGTTCTTTGTGCACGAAATAAATTGTCTTAGCAAAACGAACGCGGCTAATAGGACCTTCGTTCAACAACAAGATAGCAGCAGCTAATTCATACAAATTCATAGTTATTTTCCTGTTTTAGACTAAGTTTGAGAAACTCGATGTTTTTGAACTTCCCATGTTAAATATTATATATGATTTTGCGTAAAGAGGGTAAAGAAAATGTTGTAAAAAATACTCTAAATATATCTTCTCTAAGTTTGTCAAGGGTTTTGAGCAAATATTTTATACAGAATGTTGTGATTTTTACAATAAGTCTCGTAAAAATGACTTTTTCTCTTGATTTTTAAGTAAAACTGTGCTATAATAAAGAGATAGGATAGTAAAACTACTGTTGATTATTCTTCTTAGGCTTATTAAAGCGTTTATGATTATTTTTGAAATTACCCTTATTTTCGCGTTTTTCGGGCTTATCTGTTGATTTTGGCGCAGTATTCTCTGCTCCGCTAGCCTGTTTAGCGGCTAGGATTTGTCCAAGATTGGCGAGTGTCGGGCGGTCTTCCTTGCCTTCAGCGGAGTTTGGTGACATTTTAAGCTTCTTAAAATCGGCTTGCGGAGTAGGATTGTATTGGAAATTTGGTCGATTATTATGATTGACGACTTGGAAGTCTGCACCATTCACTTTTGGCAGGCTAGGAATAAATGGTCGCTCAGCACCGGTTCCCTGGCCTGGTTGACGCCCAGAATCGGATAGTTCTTGTTTAAATTTATTAGCACCTTCAATGGTTTCTTTGATTTCGGCTTCAACTTCGGCGCGAGGACGAGCATTTTCACGACGAGAATTTTCAATAATAGCTTCTAGGTTATTCTCTGGAGTTTGAGGCAGGGCAAGTGTAGTGGCAGAGAAAGCTGGAGCTTTTTCACCGCCAATAATCATTGAAATTACGAAGTGACGATTGTTGAGTTGGAGTAAATCGGCAGCTTCAAAGATTGGCTCAAACTGTTTGGCAAGGATTGGTGCATCATCGGCGGAAACACGAAAGCTGATAGTAGTACCAACGTTACCAAAAACGGCATCACGCACTGAATCGGTCATCTGAGAAGTGTATTGGTTGGCTACAGTGAGATTGAGGGCGTACTTTCTAGCTTCAGAAAGAATAACGGCGAAAGAATCAGTGGCAAAGTTTTGAAACTCGTCTACGTAGAGGTAGAATGGTCGGCGATCAGCAATATTCGGAATGTCTGAACGGCTCATGGCGGCAAGTTGGATTTTAGTAACGATAAACGAGCCAAGAATGGCGGCGTTGTCCTCGCCAATGTCACCTTTGGATAGGTTGACGACTAAAATTCGTCCTTCGTCCATAATCTTGCGAATATCAAAGCTTGATTTCGGTTGACCAATGATATTACGGATAATCGGGTTAGCAGTGAAGGCGCCAACTTTATTAAGTACTGGTGCAATACTCTCGTTGATTTGTTTATCGTTCCACTGCCCAAATTCATGCTTCCAGAACTGTAAAACGGTGACATCTTGGCAATAGTCCAAGGTTTCTTTGCGAAAATCTTTGTCGGTTAATAATCTTGAAATATCGAGTAAGGTTGCTTCTGGGCGATCTAGCAGAGCGAGCAAGGTGTTTCTTAAAATATGTTCAAGTCGTGGCCCCCAAGAGTCACCAAACATACGCTTGAGTACGCCGATAACTTCGGAACAAACATTAGGCTTGCGATTTTCGTCGGTAACCTCAAGCGGATTAAAAGCGACTGGGAAATCTTTATCGGCAGGGTTGAAGTAGATAACATCCTTGATACGACTTTTTGGTACAAAGCTAAGGTTGTCGGTAGCGAAATCACCGTGTGGATCAATAATACAATAGCCTTGATTATAGAAAATATCACTGAGTGCCAAGAGTTCAAGCATACCGCTCTTACCAGCGCCGGTTTGACCAATGATATAGACATGCCTAGAGCGATCGCGACGCAACATACCAAACTGGTGGTTGATACCCCTAAAGTTGGTGAGACCGAAGGCGGAGATGTCTTGATCATGTCGCGGGTCGCCAGTAATAAGGGGCAGTTTGGCGGGCGGCTCAGCGGTTTTAGAAGTAGCCCAGACGATGTTTGGGGTTTCTACGCTAGTATGTGGCAAGTGATAAACACTGGCAAGTTCGGAAATATTAAGAATAAAACCGCGATTGGCAAATTGACGTAGCTTGTACTGATCAAGATCTTCCATTTTAAAGCTGCCGCCAGTAAGCTTAAAGCCGTTCAGATTTGTAGAATTATATTGTTTAAAAGTTCCTACTAGAGCTTGCATATTGAGTTTGGCATTGATTTGGTCTTTACCAAGATAGGCTAGTCTAATTTTGACTTCGTAGCCGAGTTTGGTGGCTTTTTCTTCGGCTTTGGCGATACGAGTCTTATCTCTCTCGGAAAGCTCCACTTTTTTCTCACCATCACCACCAGAGCCACCGGTAGGTGGGGCGAAGAGTGCACCTAGAGCTTCAACCACCCAGGTCCAATCAACACCTAGTCCGCCAAAATTGAACATCTTGCGTCCAGATTTGACGCGCTTGACCCATTTGTCAGTAGTGTTCTTGTGCCAATCATCGGGAATTGGTCGGGTAAGAATTTGAATCCAGAGTTCTTCGGAATTATCGGCATCGAGCTTAGCTAAAGTTCCGGTGATTCCGGCGAGCGGGTCAACCTCAAAGTTGTCGAATGTTTTGATTGGTAAAGCCTCATTCTCGGTGAGTGTGAGCTCGGCAGAATAAACTGTCGGGTATTTGTCGCGATCATCTACGTAGTCCTCTTTCATTTTGTAGATTTGAACGGTAGGATATTGTGCGTAAATCTGGCCTTCAACGAAACTTTGGAGGATTTTTGGTACCCAGACATAGAAACGGATCTGACCACCAGTAGAAACAATTTCGAAGCCAAGATGCTCTTGAACGCCATTGGAATTTTTCAGCTCAAGCTTGTCGCGCAAGATACCGTGCAAGCTGGCAAAAAGCTGTTCGGCGGCTAGCTCTTTTTTATCGTTGGCGCGTGGAATTTCCAGCATCAAAAGTACTGAATCTACATTCAGTACTTTGAGGCGATTTAGCTTTTTGTAGTTACGATAAGATAAAATTCCCAAAATCAGGACTACTGGAATCCAGATGATTGGCATAGTAACGAAATTAATAATCTGTGTAAACATACAATTCTATTTTACCATAACTTAGCTAAAGTTATTAGAGTTTTTATGAGTTTTTAGTCTTTGTCGGTGGCAGCTAGGGTGTAATAGTCTTTATCAACTTTGTCAAAGAGTTGCTTATTTTGCAGGTTGAGCAAAACTGTAGTCTCTTTAACTTTACGGGCATGTAGAACCCGTTTGACGATTTCTTCACGACTGAGTGGTTCGCCAGCCTCTTTGAGAATATTAGTAATGATATCGGAGACTGTACCACGGGCATACCCCCAAGTATTGAGTGCGTAGATACCACGACCAATAAGCACGAATCTTGAGTCCTTGATGAGTTCATTATGAATTGCTTGTACAGTAACATTTTTGCGCTTAAAGTTGGAATTGGAGATAGCTTCGGCGATTTCAGAGAAGTGCATTGGTTCTTTCTTAGACTCAAGCACGACGAAAATTTTGTCGCGAATGTTGCGTGGGTTGACGGTTGGCCATTTTGATAGTCCCCAGAGACCGTTTAGGGTGGCTAGTTGCTTAGAAACTGAAGCGATCGCTTTGATATGGTCTGGATGTTCGTAGTCTAATTTTTCGTCAAGTTCTTCAATAGTCATTGGAGCTTTGTTGGCTTTAATAATTTCAACGATTTTGGCAACTTTTTCTTTGATTTCCTTTTCAGTGCCATATTCACCAATTCCAATAGCAGAGTAATATTGGTCATTTTCGTCAATCACGGTGAGGTTTTTGGAAATCGAGCCAATGAAGACTAAATTAGCGCGTTCGGTAGCTGTAGCAGTTTGACCATAAATGCGTGCTGCTAAATCGGTAGTACGAGCAATGCGGCCAAGCTCGGTTAGATTGCGAATAATTAATTTTTCGGCAGCAGGAAGATCCGGAATTTGTTCTTCGTCTGCGCCAATACGTAGTCTGACTAAAATTGCTTTTTCTAATTGTCGTACACGTTCGCGTGTTATATTGAGTAGTTCACCGATTTGCTCTAAGGTTTCTTTTTGCCCAGAGAGGCCAAAACGACGTGCGATAATCTCGCGTTCGCGATCCTGCTCTATGATGCTTAAGCTGCCCTTTATGGCTTTGTCGATGATGCTGGCGTTTTGCTCCATCACGTTCCCTTCATGTCCACCCGGTTAATTGATATTAAATTTTGTTTTATAATAGCACAATTGTAAAGTGATGTCAATACTTATTTTCGTGTTTTCTGATTTTTATTATATCACTTTTTGGACTAATTATAATAAAATGTTGCGTTTTTTAAAATTAGAGTTCCCTTTTTGTAAACCTAAACAAAATATGCTGATCTTGCTTGCGTTTACAAAAAAGCGTCAGTGTCCTGACGAACCTCGTGTAGGGTGTGTATATGATTTTTCAAAGTCCCTATAATTCTATTATATCACACATTGTTGAATATTGCAATAGTTTTTTCTAAAAATTACCAAAAAATCATTAAAATTGGTAAAAATTGTCAAAAAGTGGCGTAAAAATGTGGATTTCCGAGGATTTTATAGCTTAAATTGCTATTTTTGCCTTAAAACTAGCAAATATTATTGACTTTTTTCGTAATCTGTGATACTATCTAAGTATAGAGGGGTGTGAGCAATAATGCTTACGCTTGGTGCACAGGCTCAGGCGGAAATTTTGACCGCCATAGCAAAGCATGATGTGAAAGAGGGCTCCACGACGCTTCAGAAGGAGCAAGTTGAGGAACTAGGCTGTGCTACGGCTTACGTCAAGGCTTGTCTCGACAACGTAAAAGAACTCAGTGCTATTACACCATGGTTCTTGGTTTCGCTTGAGGAACTGGAAACTAATGTGGCAACTAAAGTAGTAGAGCGAGAAGATGTGCTGAGTTTTTGTGAGGCGTATCTGAGCAAGCGCGTGGAGGAATGTAAGCAAGCTAAGGCGAATCATTCGAGTAGCAGTCTGTACGAGGCTGATACCTATGTTTTTCAGAAGCTGTTGCCAGCGATTTTGGCGGCAGGTAAATTTTCTCAGGAAGAAGTAGTACAGGCGTTTGCGCGGAGCTATGAACTTTTGAATTATTTGCTTGGTTGGTCGGTGGATAGTGAGCGTCAGCGGATCTATGCGCTGGCATCAACGCTAAATAAGACAGCGCACTTACCGGTGAATTGCGACATGGCTCATGCTGTTAGCAGTACTAGCATGATTTGGCAGTTCTGGCTGGGAAGAAGGTTTTGCTAGAGAAGATGCAGGACGATGACTCACATCATCGGGTATTTCTGATTGAGGAATTGGGTTCATATGTACTAGAGCTGTTCACGAAGGCAGAGCTTGGGGTGGAATTTGGCGAAGCTTTGCTAAAAACTCTGCCGATTTTTGACCGGCGTGAGGCCGAGCCATTTGCGAAGCTGAGCGAAGTGCTGTCGAAAGCCAGAATCTCAGATGCTGTGATTGAGCGGTGGCTGGAAGAAAACGTTGTGACTGGGATTAAGTCGTACGATGATTTTCTAAAAACCGGATTACCACCAAGATTTGGCAAGATTATTGACCGCCTATCCAGACAGGAATCCAAAGCGCCATTAGACTGTGATAGTTATGCTCCAGATGAAGTGATTTTTACCCTGCCAGGGCAGGTAAGTCGCAGTGATATTAAGGCGGCAATCCAGGCGGACTACCGGACATTCAAAGTGCCGGTGAAATGTAAAAGTGCTGGAATGGACAAACAGGGTAAACCGATAAAAATTGATAATTTATCAAAGTGGCTGTTTGGAGTTCCAGGAAGACGTGGCGAGCTGAGAGTGACAGATGAGGATACTTATACAGAGATTAGCCTGCCGGTCAACACGCCAGTGCGCGCATGTGCAATCATTGCTGAGGCCTTGAAACATCATAAGTTTAGCGTTAAAGTTGACTATGAGGAGGTGAAACGATATCTATAGTTGCAGCATCGGTTCTGATTATGTAAGGAAGGAGTGATTTATATAGCCTCGAGTTATCTAGGTGATAACTTGGGGCTTTTTTGTCTCCAGAAAACCCCCAGCTAGGCTGGGGGTTCAGTTGTGTTTTACA
>CAZVTE010000042.1:0-8348 GCA_964629705.1 uncultured Candidatus Saccharibacteria bacterium
TTTACTAAAAGAAAGAATTCCAACTGAACAAAAAGCGACACCGCAAGGTGTCTTACTCCCTTTTCCATAACAGGCTATTATCACATACCTTTTATTGGTAGCGAACCCTAATTTGGCGCGATGTCGCTTTTATGATTCACACCAAAAAACAATGCAACAATAACCTGTATCTATAAAACAAAAACATTATTTTGTTATGGAATTTATTAAGTAAGACACTTTCATTATATCATATTTTCAACCACAGCGCAGAAAATAACTATTGTATTTTTTTATAACAGTATCCCAAGTTAAAAATGGCCAACCTAATTACGGCCAGCCATTTCCATAACCAAAATAATTATCCGCCAAAAGCTTAACTCCTAAATAAGCCCTCACTCCGTAAGAAGCGACCGTCTTTCTGATACCATCTGCGCCAGTCTGCATTGACCTCATCGTCCGAATGACCAATGTTTTCTCTCACCGCTTCCATCAAAGACCATGGGCTAATACGCGTAAAAACTGCATTTGCCTCGGTAGTAGCGAAGAAAACCTTATGCATTGAACTGCGAAGCAGCTCGTCATCGGGAAATATCCGCTCCAGAGCCGTCGCCAAACACATCAATAGGACAACCGTCTCGTCTGGTAAATATTTTCCAGACTCACCATCCATAAGACATGCACTGCACAAGAATCTACCGCCATTTGCATTCAGCACCATAACCCTTAGATCATCGTGCTTATAGAGTCCGCTACGGACAGCTTCTTTCAGGCAACTTGCATTCAAGACAAAACTGTGTCGATATGGATTCTCGGTTTCTGGCTGCAACATTTCGTCAATCGCTTGCGCCGCCAATAGATCGGAAGTCTTAAAAAAGTTGTTCCCAGAGAAATTGGTCGGAACTTGCAGATTACACCGATAAAGCGGTCTCGCCTCTTTATCGTCACGCTGACCATCCAGAATTACAGTGCCGCACATCTTTTGCAATTCAAACTCAGTAGTCACATCACGAACTAATTCGGCCAATAAATTCATTTCTGCACGCCTTAATGCATAGTCATCGTTTTCTTCCATCACAACACAAAAAGCATTCAGTAATTCCACTCTTCTTTTCATTTCTTTCCCTCCATATAGAAAATTTTAGGCTAATTTTGCCCAGAAAACCGACTTTTACTACAAAATCAGCTTTCAGGGCAAAACTCTCCCTAAAACCACAACAAAAGGGAACTTGGATAATTATTTTCTTAAAAATACCAAGGATTTTATCCCCATACTTCCATTATATCACACTTTACTCAAAAAATCAATACTTTTTCCACATTTTTGGCATTTTTCTCAAAAATCCCCTATAATTTTATAGCAAAATAGAGCTTATCTCTTGACAAGCTCTATTCTATTATTCAGCAATGTCTAGTTCTACGCTTCCACTTTCTTCCGAATCACTAGTCTATCCACCGCACCCAGCACTGCCGGCAAGAGAATTAAAATCAGCAATGCTGCACAAGTCGTACCTTCAGAAATCGTATTACAAATCTTCGCCGTAATGCCACTCGAACAACTGCCCACAATCAAGGTCGCCAAAATCAAGATTAAGCCCGAAGTCGCAATGGCGTGAATCGACTTGTTATAGCTATTGATAATCGCTTCCTTAACGTTCATCGTCTCGCGCGACTCTACATAATATGAAGTATAGAGAATAGCGTAGTCAATCGTTGCGCCCATCAAAATGCTTTGCACAATGAGAAGTGCAATAAAGTACACACTACCACCGCTCACCGTCATAATCCCCATCGTCACATAGACCGCACACTGAATCAATAGTACTAAAATCGCTGGAATTAACAATGATTTAAAAGTAAACGCCACTACTACAAAAATGAAAATCATCGTAAGAATAGTGATATAGTCCATCTCGCCACCAAAACTCTGCGACATTTCATAAGCCATTAGGGAATTACCAATCATATAATGTTCGCCATCGATTGCCGCTAATTGGTCTTTAATACTCTTCACATAATTAAAAGTGTCCTCCCCCTCAGCCGCCAAAGTCGTATTGAGAATCACTCGTGAATAATCCTTGCCCACCAGCATCTGCTTCGCATCCAGAATCATTTCCTTGGCATCATTCACTTCTGTACGCATCTCATCATCGATAAAATCCGCAAACATCACATCCTGCAAAATATCATCATGGACATAGTTAATCAACTCCTCCACCGTCATGCGCCACTGATAATTAAAGTTGTAAACGCTACCATGATAGAGATAAAGCAACTTCACTAAATTCTCATCTAAATCATTCGTCAAAGCACTTAAAGTTGTCATTAGTTCTGTCGCCGCATACTTACGTCCATTCAAGGTGTCGCGAATTATACCTTGCACCGCCACTAGCCTCCGCTGAAAATCTATCTCAACTTGATCACGATACTTCGGATTCTGCAGCACATCTCCTATCATAAAATCCACAAAATCTCGCAGAGATACCGTTACATTTTTCTGCAAACTCTCAATTTCATACAGTGAATAAAGTAACTCCGCATCATCCGTACTTACGCCCAACATCCCCGCCATTTCGGGTGCACTGTAATCGCGGTAGTTTACCACACCTTCCATAAACCTTTGCAATTTTATCGAGCTCTCAACCGTACTCTGGTTCAGTCTACCAGCCAGCATTGCATCGCCCTGATGCGCCAAGACAAAATTAGTAAACTCCCATGGCGTCATCACCACACCCACACGTTCCACTGCGTATAATGCATAAATATTCCGCACGCTTGCTGCATCCATCCCTAAAATATCGCTCATTCCTGTATAATCATAAGCTAAATTCTGCGCCGCACTATCCATAATGTAAGCCGCCTGATTCAAGCTTGCGAGACTTGCACCCGTAATTCCTAATTTCTCGCTATGCGCTAGCACAAACTGCACAAAATCCACCGGCGCGAGTGTCACGATTTGTTTTTGTTCCAGCTGCGATTTCAACCCTAAAATCTGCACCACATTCGCCTCTGGCAAATCAAACATCTCAGCTAACTCCGCACTCGTCATTTCGCGCAAAATCACTTGCCTGTTTGATAAAACAGCAATTTTTGCGAGCCCCGCCTGTGCTTCTGGCGTAATTTGCCCAGCATAAGTTAGATTATTCGCAACACTAACATTTACAAACTCTACAAATTCCGCTAAAGTCATACGTGTATCAGAATTATTCAATAACGTATAATACAGATACAAACTTTCGATATCAGCTTGACTAATACCAAAGAAATTTGCCATCTGACTTGCATTTTGGGAAGAAAGCAGGATATCACGATTTACAAATCTCGCTACTTGAGTTAGACTACCTCTTGCATTTGCATCAAAATTATCACCATATTTACTATCAAGCACATAGTTTGTCAAGAAATTCACAAACTCAGTCATATTTACCCTAGTGCTAATTCCACGCGAATTATAATATACTAATAAATCCTGTAACTTTTCCGAATCAATATTCAAAATGCTTGCGAGTTCATCCTGCGCTCTCGGCACCGTCACGCCGCTAGCGCTCGTAAAGTTCTTCAATTTTTCCAAATTAGCGCGAGTTTCAGCATCAACTTCCTGCGCCAAATCTTCATTGCTATAAACTTTATCGTCAATAAAATCCACAAACTCCGCCGAAGTTAAACGATAATCTTCTGCACCAGCATAATAATTATAATAAATAATTCCCAGCAGATATTCCTCAATTTGTGTATCTGTCCCCAAATCTACCAATTGCTGATTAAAGTTTTCTACCGTTAAATCTTCGCCAATCGTATTGCCATAGCATAACACCTGTTTTATCTTATCCTTATTCTCTTGGTCTTGGCAAAGTCTAGCCAACTTTTCTTCTTGGTCATTTTGATAAATAATTGCCATCTGATTATTTTCTTCAAACGCACTACCGATTGCATCTTCCTCGGAATCAGTATAAAGAATTCCTAGATTACCCTTCATTAGAAAACTCACACCAAAAGCCAGCACAAATAAACCAATCCCCACGTAACGCAACTTGTATGACACTTTCCCAACTTTATTAAACTTCACCTCTGGACACTTTTTATGTGTCTTCACAATCAACTTGTCAAACATTAAAATCAGAGCTGGCAAACAAGTGAAAATCGCTAGTAGACTAAACAGCACCCCCTTCGCCAAGACAAAACCAAGATCCCGACCAATCGTAAAGCTCATGAAAACTAGTGCCAAGAGACCAACAATCGTCGTCAGAGAACTACTAGAAATTGATTTAAAAGCATTATAAAGCGCCGCCTTCATTGCTTTAACGTTATCTTTCTCAGCCAATTTCTCTTGATTATAACGCGTCATTAGCATAATTGAATAGTCCATCGACAACGCCAACTGCAAAATCGCCGTGATTGAATCTGTAATATTGGAAACACTCGGGAAAATAATATTTGTACCTTTATTTAATAAAATTGCAATTAAAATTGTAAACAGAAAGAGAAATGGCTCAACGTAAGAATTACTCATAATAATTAAGATAATCAGTGCTACTCCCACCGCTAGCGCCACAATCCAAAACGGCAACACCTCCTTATTTTGCTCGGTCACCGCCCCACCAGTTGCAAATTCCTGCTCTGCAGCTTCAAAATGTTCATTAATTTCTGCAAACACTTTGGCCGCCGTCTCGGAATCCGCTTGACCTGCCACCGTAATCTTATACAAAGTTTTATTATCACGATTATAATCCGTTGAATCGTCATATTCCACCTCAGAAATACTATCTAAACTCTCGAGATAGTTCAATGTATTCTGTTTTGCTTCCGCATCCAAGTCCGAAACCATCAGAGTAAGCTCGCTTGTATCTTCCTCCTCAAACTGCTCGCTCATAATATCCATACCTTGACGCGTCTCTGAAGAGTCTGGTAAATATTCTGTCATATCATGGTTGATTTTTACTTGCCCCGACACCACCACTGACACCCCAGCTAACGCCACAAAAACCGCTAAGATAATATTTCGGTGCTTCACAATAAAATCTGTAATACGTTTCATTCTCTTCCTTTATCAAATCTTATTTAATCAAACTCATATCAGCCAACCCACTCTCTGGCTCGTCTCTCTACTATATCAAGAAAACCCCTTGGGGTAAAGAACAAAAAATTAGATAGTGTCTAAAATTAGACAAAAATAGCAAAAGTGTCAAAATTCTAACCAAGAAAAAGAGGCTACCAATTACGGTAGCCCAGGGGGTAAAGCAATTATTGCCACCCCCTTTTTAGACTATGTTAAAGCTCTACCCCTTACTTCCATTATACCACACAAGAGCACTTTTGTCAATAGGAATTTCACAAAAATCGCCGAAAATACTCAAAATTAGCCCTTTTCACCACCTTTTTAGCAAAAAATTCTGACTTTTTTAAATCTAACGCGCAATACACCGCACTGATGCACCCTCGTTGGTTGGCCGAAAATTAACTGGATAACTCTCTGCGCTACCATATGCTATTGCAGACGCCATGTAGTCACTACTACCCTTAGTGCTCGCCCAAAGCATTCCCCAATAGCCAGCATAGTTTATCACACCATCTTCAGAGATAATACCGCTGAGATAACCGTAGAAAGGCGCTAAGCGCACATTCAAGCCCGATTCCAGCTCACTTGGACCACCATAGCCAGTCCAACCATGTTCTGTACTATCCATATCGAAACCATAAGTACGCAACATGTAACTATAACTACCCGGCAAGAACTGCGCATGTTGCCGTGGATATGCACCCGTAAATTCACCGTTCGGCAACCGCCAGCCTTTCGGACAAATACTACTGGTAGCATTTGTACCAGTTGCAATCGTGCCACCAGTACCAGCCGTAACCGTGTTCCACTGGTAATAATTGCCCATCAAATAATGCGGGTCATATTCGCCACCTAGGCAAGTTTTCTCTACGCCATGAACCGTACCAAAACCCATGGTACATTTATATGCCTCGAAGCGCTTAAATTCCTCACCATCATCATTTATGCCAGTCCGCCAAGTAGCCATAAAAGATGGCGACCATTTAGCTTCATCTGACACATCCAGAAAGCCATTCTGAGCACAACCGCCCATCCAAGTCGAACCATCACACGAACCTCCTTGCAAAGGGAAAGCACGCAGCCATTTACCAACATCCCAAGACAAAGTATTCGTCCTCACCACATTCGACACGTCCGCTAGTTTTTCTAACTGATTATTTTCACTTACCTCGATAGTTCTATTTGGCAAATAACGCGCTTTACCGTATACTACTTGACAATTCCCGCCTTCACTCACTAGCGTGCCTGTTGGACAACTCGTACTGCCATCAGTAGTGCTATTAGCCGAGACCACCGTGCTCCAAACCGTACCATTCGCTGTCGCTAATTGCCCTGTACCGGTATAGCCTAAATCAGTGTTAGAACTATTTAACCCATTATTGGCAATCACCGTCGGAGTCAAGTCAAGGTCAAGATTTTGCGCCATCCAGCAATTATTATCTTTCATTTTTATGACATAGTACAATTTACCGTCACGCGTATCAATCAACTGCCGCGTCGATCCCTCTGCTGGCTCCACCGGTGAATTAGCACAAATCTCATGCGTCATATCCTGCATATAAATCAATTCCGAAAGTTCCGTCACTTGACTTGGTTTCGCAATCGCACTCACAATTACCGTATTATTATAAGTCCCCGAAGGAATGGTAGTATCAACTTTTGTGCCAAAACTCAAAGTATACTTATCGGCATCGCTGCCCTCATCTGCACTCCAAATATTCTGATTATTCTTTGGCACACCGCTAAATTCAGTTTCGTTACTCGACGCCACCACGCCTTTCGTTAAGTTATATCCCCAAGTATTATTAGCAGCATTTTTAAGGCTAATCTTCTCAGCTATTGGTGCGATTACATTATCTGACAAATCACTTTTGGTATTTTTCAGATTTGAAGTACCATCGGCAGTCGTCATTAAGATTGAATAGCCGCTACGGTTATTAGTAGAAATCGTCAAAATCGCATCGCCAGTTTGCGTGCTGCCACCAGATTTAGGAACAATATCTACATCAATTTTGTTTTGTAAAGCCACCGACACTACCGATGCAACATTAGCATTTACCGCCGTTACTGCCGTATTATTTTCCTCCGCCTTCACCGCTTCGAAGACGGGCGGAGTAGCCGCAAAGAACGCAATAACAAGCGCCCCCAAACAACTCACTCCTCCAGCAAGATTGATAAATTTAATATTCTTGAGTTTGATCATACGTATATTTACCTCCATGATCAATTACTTTTGGTATTAGACACCCCCGAGCGCCGCCAATTATTGAAAGAGGTAGTTCAACTTCCGGTCGAAGAAGTTTTTATATCAATAAAAAGCGACACCGCAGAGGTGTCGTAAGCCTTTTTACAATAGAACATGCATCACTCAAACTAGCGATTTATACTCATTGTCCGCGATGCCGCTTTTACTAAGTATAAAAGGCTTCCAGAGTGACACTATGCTAAATAACCATGCAAAAAATACATATTCTATATAACTTACGACACTCTCATTATATCACACTCCACTCAAAATTATAATAAAATCTTATTGAAGTTTAGCTACCGTTTTTTAAAATTCGACAGCCTCATTTTTCACTCTCACCCCTGTAAATAAGCACTCAACAAGCTACCTTTTTTTAAAAACGGTAGCCTCTAGCAATTTTTAAGCACTGTACATTTTATTGGCAAAAAAGAAAACCGCCCCCACAGGAGCGGCCGCACAACATGTTTATACTAATAAGGTACAATTTCAAATCATTTCAAAAACTTAGTCAATTTTCCCCAAAGATGTCAACTGCGGAAAGCTACGCTGCCAACGTGCCAGAGTGCAAATCTTATGAATTTCTGCTAACATTTTTTCTGCCACATAACGCCTACGTGCTTCTGCACTTGTATTCTCCGAGCAAACCACAGTCCCATCCTCCAGCAATCCGCATAGTGGTGCTCCTCTTCTTGCAAAGTTCTCAGTTACTTCAGGATCTGTTACGGTATCCTCAGGAATCTCAAGATTCCGATACTCAAGCAATACCTCATCCGTAAGACTAGCTAACAACCGCTGGCCAGACGCAGTTTGGTTCAAATCAGACGAATCACTCATGATATATGACAACAGCTCATTCTCCTCTCCATTAAAATTACTATTGGTTAAATCATACATAACGCCACCTCCATATTGTTTACGTGCCTATCTCAACAATAGAGATACCAAAACATCTTGTGCTATTATCAGTATATCACACTATGTTCAAAAAGTCAATAACAAATCCATAAAAAATATCTACCTCCCAAACATCTTGGACAACTCATTGTAAAAGATAATACAATAAGA
>CAZVTE010000043.1:0-8196 GCA_964629705.1 uncultured Candidatus Saccharibacteria bacterium
CTATATGACGAGTTAGATTACACGCCAGTAGATAATCGTTTATTGGAACTAGCCAAGGCTAATCGTGGCTATCTTATTACTAATGATTTTAACCTCAATAAGGTGGCTACCGCAGAAGGCATCCCGGTGTTAAACATTAATGATCTTGTTATGGTATTGCGCGGGGAGTATTTGCCGGGGGAGCATGCATTAGTAAAGATTTCGGCAGCAGGCAGTAACGCTCACCAGGGAATTGGTTATTTATCAGACGGTACAATGACGGTAGTTGAGAATGCTAGTAATCGTATTGGTCAAGAAGTGGAAGTGGAGTTTGTGCGTTTTATTCAGACTTCGGCCGGTAAGATGGTGTTTGGTAAGATTGTGGAGAAAGCCCCAGTAAAGAATCATCGTGAGGCGAAGCGCGTTAATGGTCGTTCCATGATTTATAGAAGTTCCACTGAGACCTCAGAACGTGATAAGCCTATTAAAATGCCACGTAATTCATCTGAAGCAGAAAATGAATTAATTAAACTATTGGCGGAGTCCGAATCTGATCTTGCTATTCTTGAATCCCAATCAGAAAAAGCAGTATCCCGAAAAGCAAGTCCCTCCAAAGCTCGTTCTCGCACAAACAAGAACTTGAAGAATAATCGTCAAGTTCAAAGCAAGCATGTCACGAGCCGGAGTCGTTCCAAAAAGTAGAAAACAGGTAGAGGATGGCTTTTGCGGAGAGAAAAGCCATAACAACGTGCATCGTCGACCGTAGGATAAATTTTGGTAAGATATATCGTAAAGCGTGATGCATTGACGGTACTAGCTGCTGCTTTGCCGTAGAAACGTGTTTCAGTTGCTACTCCTACAAGGAGGTTGGCCTGCGAATGTACGAACCCTGTATTTATAAAGTTCAAAGGATTCTTAAAATAATTTTGATTCGTAGAGTTGGGGTTATAACCATAATAAAGTCCGTTCTCATCCTTTTCCTCAAACCTAAACCCATACCGACTTATTATTAATAATTATTACTACTTGCTCAAGTGCGTTTTAGTACTTATAATTGGGGTAAGATGGAAGATGCTAAGAATAAACGTAGGCCGGCTTTTGCAGCGATTGATATGAAATCTTTCTTTGCCTCGGTTGAATGTCATGAAAGGGGCTTGGATCCGCTAACGACTAATCTTGTGGTGGCAGACGCATCTCGTACCGAAAAAACAATTTGTTTGGCAATTTCGCCAGCCTTGAAAGCTTACGGATTGCCGGGGCGCGCGCGACTTTTTGAAGTGCTACAAAAAGTTAAAGAAATTAATCTTCAAAGAGCCGCGCGCGCCCCACACCGCCAGCTTGCTGGCGCGTCTGCCGATTCTAAAGAATTGGCAGACGACCCCACTTTAGCGTTAGATTTTATTATTGCTCCGCCGCGCATGTCATTTTATCTTGATTATAGTAGAAAGGTTTATAATACCTACCTAAAATTTGTGGCTACAACAGATATTTTTGCCTATTCAATTGACGAAGTGTTCTGTGACATCACTCATTATCTAACTTATAATAAAATGACACCTAAAGAGTTCGTCTCTATGATGGTAGCTGAGGTTTATCATGAGACTGGCTTAACTGCCACGGCCGGCATTGGTACTAATCTTTTTCTCGCTAAAATTGCTATGGATATTAAGGCAAAACACGCCGAACCGAATGCTAGTGGCGCGCGGATTGCAGAACTTGATGAACTTAATTTTCGTCAACAACTCTGGAATCATACTCCAATTACAGATTTTTGGCGTGTCGGCCGTGGTTATGCAAAACGATTAGCGCCGTATGGAATACGTACTATGGGTGATATAGCGCGTTGTTCTCTTACGAACGAGGATTTTCTCTATCAACTTTTTGGTGTGAACGCTGAGTTACTTATTGACCACAGCTGGGGGTATGAACCTACTACAATCAGTGATGCTAAGAATTACCAACCCGAAATTAAAAGTCTCAGCTCTGGTCAAGTCATGCATTGTCCGTATGATTATCAAAAATCACTACTCATTGTTAAAGAAATGGCCGAATTACTAGCCTTAGAAATGCTAGAAAAAGGTTTTATTACTAATCAACTTGTCCTACATGTTAGCTATGATGTCGAAAATCTCAAGCGCAACCCTAGTTATACTGGCGAGAAAACAACTGACCATTACGGTAGAGTGGTGCCAAAACCTGCGCATGGTACATTACGACTTCCTGCCAAAACTGCTTCGATTGAACAGATTAGAGATGGCTTCTACAAGCTTTTTATTAGTATCATTGATGAAGCATTATTAATCCGCAAATTTAATCTTTGCGTTGGTGACTTGACTTATTCTCATGATTATAACAATACTGATAATATTTTAGAACAGACTAATTTATTTACGGATTATCAAGCGCTAGAACGTCAAAAAACGCAATGTCTTAAACGCTTGAAAAAAGAGCATAATATTCAGCAGGCTGTTGTTTCGATTCGTCATCGTTTTGGGAAAAACGCAATTATTAAAGGGATGAATCTCGAACAAGGCGGTACTACAGTAGAGCGCAATCAACAAATTGGTGGACATAAAGAATAGCGACGGTAAGCCGCTATTCTTTGCTCTGCTACTCACTGCTATTCGTGCCGCTACTATTTGAGGAAGAGCTACTGCTAATTGCAGAATTTTTATTGTAAGTGTTACCAGCTGCATCTGTCACTTCGATTGTGACTGACTTATCGTTTAAACCAAGCGCATACGTCAAAGTGAGTACCCCGCCACTATTGGTTGCTTGTGGATTAACCCTTGTTCCGTCAACAAACAATCGATAAGTTTTTAATTCTTCGCTTCCGGCGGTAACAGTCACGGTTAAAGTTCTACTACTGCCACTTCCAGACGCACTTACATCGATTACGGGCTCCTTATTGGTTGGAGTGTCTGTACAAGTGTCACGTTCTTTATTATTGTATGGCTCTGGAATAGACCAAACTTCTGTACCAGACATTGCATCAACCGTCTTAGTGACTTCGATTTCAATTCGCTTATCTGCCGGAGTACAATCTGAAGCAAGCAAATGATTATCTTTATTAAACACTAAAGTCGTCTTGGTTACTCCAGATTTCTTATTATTGTACCAGCTTGGCCAAATATCCGACTTGCCACCAACGCTCAGAGTCTGAATCCCTGCGGGTTTAATCGGTTTATCTCCCTCTGCCCACTTACCATCTGGACCATAAACCTCTTTGTGAACTCTCTCCATGTAATCATTTGTTACCCTACGAACTACTTGGTTAGTGCTATCTGACAGGCCAGAACCATCATGGTTGCCATTCCAGACTACTGTCGCAATCGATGTAGAGAAGCTTGCCATCCACGAATCCTTAGTAGTTGTGCTACTAGTAGTTGTGGTCGTACCAGTTTTGCTAGCCGTCCATACACCAGGTACTGTAAACCCGAATGATGTACTCTGGCTACCAAACACCATTTGTCTGGCCGCTGGATCACTTAAAATATCTGCTAACATGTAAGCAACTTGCTCATCAATAATTCTTTCTCCGGCAGAATCCTGCCATGATTCCACCACCTTACCGCTTGAATCTTTTACTTCAAGGACATATGCTAATTCTTTGAAGATTCCACCACGAGCAAGCGACGCATAAGCGTTGGCGTGCTCAATCGCCTTTACACCACAGCCACTTCCAATCGCCATCGAAAGACCAGCTGTACTGTTGTCTGCGCAATATGATTTATCGCCTAGACCATGTGCTATTTCTAGGGCACGATCAATCCCAGCAATATACAAAGCTTTCACTGCTCCGATGTTGAGGGAATTTGCCAGCGATTGTCTAATAGTGATATTTCCATAAAATCTACCGTTCGCATTCCTCAACGCACAAGTCCCTACGTAGCCCGAACAATAAAGGGAATCAATATTTTCATCGGCTAGAATTGAACCCGGACCATAGACTTTATCACCATCAGTTATAGAAAACAAAGCTGAATAGTCTAGAATCGGCTTAATCGTTGAACCTGGCTCTAGAATCGAAGTGGTTGCGTTCACTTCTCCGTAAATCGGCGTATTCCAATCAACTGAACCTACCATGGCAATCACTTGCCCTGTATCAACGTCAACGGATGCTAGTGCAATATTATCACTATTATTTACATATCTCAACTCAGCCCCTGTTGCCACAGCCGCCTGCGCAAGTTCTTGTGCACGATAGTCCAAGGTTGTCACGATAGTAAAACCTCCGCTACGCATTGTTTGAATGCCGTATTTATCCTCAAGCTGCTGTTTCACTTCCATCACAAAATGCGGTGCTAACATATTTTCATATTGGTTACTCTCCGGAATAAGCTGATCTAGAATCGGTACGTTCTTAGCTTCGTCTGACTCAGCCTGGGTAATATAACCCATTTCTACCATCACATCTAATACTTTATGCTGTCTCGCAATCAAGGCTTCATGTCCAGCCTCGTTGTAAGGATTGAGCAATGCTGGATTATTTGGTACTGCTGCCAGTAGAGCCGATTCCGCTAAATTCAAATCTTTGGCACTTTTGCCAAAATAGGTCTGTGCCGCACTTTCAATGCCATTACGACGACCACCGTATGGCGATTCATTCAGATACATCGTAATAATCTGCTCTTTGCTATACATTTTCTCAAGCTCGATGGACAGAATCAGTTCCTTAATTTTTCGCGTAATACCACCACGGTTTTTTGAGGCGGCCTCGTCAGAAAAGTACACTTGCTTAATCAATTGCTGCGTCAAAGTTGAGCCACCTTGCACTCCTCTGCCTGTAACTGTAGAAATTACTGCTCGCACCAATGCCCCCAAATCTACTCCCGGGTGGTGATAAAAATTTCTGTCTTCAATCGCCACTGTTGCTTGACGTACATAAGTGGAAATATCATTTTCGTCAACCACCAAGCGGTAATCCGCCACACCTTTATCTTCCCATAGCACCACGCCATTCCTATCTAGATAAGTATTGACTGTTTCGTCAATTGTCAGATTACTGAGTTGAATCTCTTTCAGCTGGCTCTTATAGTATACAAATAAAGCTCCAATCCCAATAATCCCTAGCAAAATACAGGCTGCAAAAATCTTACCAATGCGCTTCAGGCCTGCCTTAGAGAACCAATAAGCCTTTATCCTTTCCCAGCGAAAATGCGCAAAAAACCTTGGAATCGGCTCCTTTGGCAATGGTCTTAAACGACCCGAATTACCACTCTTGCTTGAACTCCGCCCCTGGCTTCTTTGTGACGGGCGAACCTTCTTTTGTCCCGAAACTAGACTTGAGTAAACCCCCATATTTCCTCGGCGGGACTTATTTCCATCTGAATTATTTGCTAGCTTAGTCATACCCCGATTATAGCACGATTTATAGCATTTTAGAATACGGTTTTACAAAAAATCACCCCTATTCTTGAGAAATTTTATCTTATTTTTAACATTATGTTGTATATATGACAAAAAGTCACTTAAGATATTGAAAATTCTCCAAATGCTCATAAAAATATTGACAAAAATCAAAATCTGTGCTACAATGAGAATATAAGGAGTTGGCAATCTTGCCAATGACCCTAGCTTTTGACGGTCTAGAACCGCAAACGTCCTTACATTAGGGAATATCAAAAAGCTTAAGAAGTATAGCCAATTAATATTTTGAACTTTATTTATTCTTCTACTTTACCACCGCAAACTTATTCTTGCCCCGTTTTACTAGCGCGACTTGCTTGATTTCGACATCTTCCTTTACTTTTTCGCCATTTACGCTAATTGCACCAGCCGTAGCGAGCTTTCTGACCTCACTTTTGCTACTACATAGTCCGGTTTCCACCAATACATCAAACAATTTCGTCCCCTTCTTAGTGGTTGCTAAATAGTCAGCAAAACCTTCAATCTCCGCCTCGACTAGCTCGCTTAAATTACCGCCGAACAATCTCTCGGTTAAGTTCACCACTGCTTCCATATTCTCTTTGCCGTGCACGACTTCGGTTGCATCCATCGCTAGGGCTTTTTGGGCTAATCTCAACTCTGGCTGCGCCCTGTGTCCAGCCATAATCTCTTCTACAGCCTCTTTGTCAAGCAGAGTATAAATCTTCATTAAGTACTCTACCGAATCATCCGGCTGATTCAACCAGAATTGGTAGAAGTCAAAAATCGAAGTTTTCCTGCTATCTAGCCAGATTGCGTTACCTTCGGACTTACCAAATTTTCTACCAGTCGCTGGGTCAATAATTAGCGGCGTGCTCCACGCATCGGCTTTTGCATCCTCGAGGCGCTTAATCAAATGAATTCCGCTGGAACAGTTCCCGAATTGGTCCGCTCCACAAAGCTGTAAGTCTATGCCGTATTTTCTGTATAAATGCAAGAAATCATACCCTTGAATCAAAGTGTACGAGAATTCTGCATAAGAAATCCCGCTACCGCCTTCGCCAATGCGATTTTGCACAAACTGGCGATCCAAAAGCTGTGTCATTGAGAAGGCTTTTCCAACTTCACGCAAAAAATCGAGATAATTAATATTCTTAAACCAATCGTAGTTATCCACCATTACGGCTTCGTTGCTGCAGATAACACGCTCAACCTGTTTTTTGATACATTTTTTGTTATGTTCAACCTCGTCAAGCGATTTCAACTCGCGCTCGCCATTATCCTTTGGGTCGCCAATCTGCCCGGTTGCTCCACCAACTAGTAAATACGGCTTGTAGCCATGACGCACGAAGCAGGCGCACATCATTAAGGCTGCTAAATTGCCAATTGTGAGTGAATCTGCAGACGGGTCTGCACCCCAATAGAATTTCTTGCTAGTACGGTTGTCTAATTCCGTTGGGTCTTTGATTGTTGTTTCGGCATGGAAGCCACGCCATAATAGTTCTTCTGATAATTTCATAGTAGTTGCATTTTTAATAAAAATAAAAAACGGGTGAAAAACTTGACACAAGAATTTAAGTTTGTTAAAATGGAACTATATTTAGTTGGTGTTACCCTTCGGTATTACTGAGGGTAACTTTTATTTTTTGAACTTGCCGATTGTTCATCGAAAGTTCTAAAGAAACCTTCCTCATACGTTCTCACCTTTCACGCTTTTAAACTGCTAAAAATTGATTTTATGAGTCGACCTTTAGCTCGGTCAGATTTTCACCCTATTCTTAGCTTAGCAGAAAAGAGATAAAAAGTAAACGCTCGATAACTAATTCAAAAGATTATAATTTTCAAGTTTTTGCATTATAAAATTTTGGTATAATAGAAAAAATAAGTGGAGAAAAATATGCATCGGCAACCGCAAGTCAAGAAAAAAGTTCTGAGTTTTGATATTGATCAAACCTTGAATATCGCTAAAACCCCAATTCCGCCAGAAATTGCTGAATTGCTGGTTAAATTATTGGATTATTTTGAAATCTGTCCAATTTCTGGGCAAAAATTTGAGCAATTCTTGGTTCAAATTGTAGATAAGTTAAAAGAGGCTGGAGTTACCGACGAACAACTAACTCACTTGCATCTTTTTGCAGCGCAGGGCACGCAGTATTACAGGTTTGATTTAGCTAAGCATGACTGGCTGCAAATTTACAATTACCCATTAACCGCTGAAGAAATTACCAAAATTACTAACGCTCTGGAGAGCTCAGCTAAAGAGCTGGGATATTGGGGGGCGGATAAATTGGCTACTGGCGATGAGATTATCGAAAACCGACTTTCTCAGATTACCTTCTCAGCACTGGGGCAAAAGGCCGGTACTTCTGAAAAATATGCTTGGGACCCAGACATGAAAAAACGCGAAGCTATCGTTGAAAAGTGTCGGACCAAGGCACCAGATTTTCTTTATGAAATCGGCGGAACCACCTCTATCAACGTAGCCGCACCGGGGAAGAATAAAGAATTCGGCATGACACATCTGCTAGAAGAGCTGAAAGTTGATAAGAGTGAGGTTTTATATTTTGGTGATATGACACAAGAGGGTGGTAATGATTATCCTGTCGTCAAGCTAGGGGTTGATACTATTACGGTGCGCTCACACGAAGATACTGCCTATGCCCTTAGGGGGATTTTAGGTGTAATCGGTGGAATGTAAATGCTGAATTAGTTTCGGTATTTACCACCTATGAATATCAAAGCTAATTCATGCTCATCCTTCCATTATATCACACTTTACCTAAAAAGTCAATAGATCGTATTACCCCACAACCTTTGCAACATAAAAGGTAGCCATTATACTGTAATTGT
>CAZVTE010000044.1:0-8169 GCA_964629705.1 uncultured Candidatus Saccharibacteria bacterium
TAACCTGAGTTTCCTCGGGAATCGGTTCTCCCACTGCATGTCGTTCTGAATAGCTACGCACGGTCGCAAGACTGAGAGCTTGTAAGTTTTCCCGAGGGTTTTAAATCAAATTTTTTTTCGCAAGGGCTACCGCTACGACAATTCTATCCACATCCTCCTGTGAAGCCAAAGTCGGATGCTCTAAAACGGTGCGAGCGCTCTCAAGAACTTCAGCCAAAGTATCGTAACTCTCTGCAGTATAAGCGGATTGGTCAATATCTTCAGCGGCTTCTAGAATTTCTGCCAAAATCGTACAGTCAACCGGTGTCTGATTAATTGTGGTATCATCAAACATCAAAATTTCGGCAGATTGCGCCACCGGCTCAACATTCTCTGGCTCGATATCAAAATCGTTGTAGGCATAGTCTTCAACTTGATGATACTCTTCCGAAGGCTCATTAACACTCATGAGTGCAGTTTTTGCAAGCGCAAGTTTACTCTCTTGTATCTTTGTCTTTTTGAGAAGGCTATTTTTTGCTTCGTGATTATCGGCACTTTCTACCTCCCAAACGCGCGTCATTCTACCATTATCATCTCTAAAGGTTGAACTAAAGAGTTTGGCTCGCGGAGCTAGAAAATCTAAGACATCATCATTAAAGCGACCACCACAAATCTGCACTGTATCCTTCTCTGGAACTCCGTAAAAAATCTTTTTGCCAACCCCAGCTGATAAATTTCCGCCAGAAATCCTAAGTCTTCTCAAACTCTGAGTCCTAGCCTGACAGTTTGAGTATTCATAAAATATGTGATTATTTTGACTAGTAAAAACACCATCTTTAATCTTAATGTCAACGCAAGTAGCATTACTATCATTATCCTCAATCTGCATCACAGCGCCAGCACTCGAATCCCTAGAAAGAGCAGTAGTACTAATCGTAGCGCCATCGACAACTAGTCTGCCCATTTTGATATCGACGCCATTACCACCCACCAGAGTAGCATCACCGATTTTCCATACTCCGTAGCCTGCAGCATAAATTGCCGTTCCGGTGTCAGAGTTGACACTAATGGCAGCACCATTATCAATGTTTACAACTGGTATATTACCTTTTTTAGCAATGACATTACCGTTAATATAAATTCCATTATACGCATCTATCACGCCATATAAGTTCACAGTAAGGCCATAGGCAGCACGATGATTTGGCGATACAATTAGGCCATAAGAAAAATCATTACTAGTAGCCTGCAGTAACACCTCTGCACCAACAGTAATAGAAGAATACTTTTCGGCAGCAGAGTCATCTGAACCCCTAATTCTAATGGCTACGCCGCCATTACCACTAGCAATAATACTACCAGTACCAATCAGGGCAACATTTCCTTTTATAATATCAATAACCCTAATATTCTTAGCATCAGATTTAATCTCATAACCACCAAGGTCAATTACAATATCTCGATTAATAACAATGTTCTCAGTAGTTTCAATCGTTTTTGTTAATCGACAAAGTGTAACTTTGGGATTACGCAGGCAGTTTTGTAATTCCTTAAGACTAGAGACAGGTTGGATAATTTCAGAGCTGAGTTCTGTCAGTGGTGATACTTTTTTGCGATGATTAGAGGATGAGGTCATGCTACCAGCCTTAATTTTGGTGATATTGTAATGGGTAGGAGATGGGTCAGCGTCAGATTGTTCTAGGGTCATAAGGTGAAGGACGAAAAACTCTGGAAAATCTACCCTTGTGCAGAACAAAAGGGTGAAAAAGTCTAATAGCTCCTCATTCTCCATAGTCTTCTCACAATTCTATTTATATACTACCATTGTATCACAGATAGTATAAAATGTCAATGTTCGCATTAATAGCCCACAAAAACCTCCCCGAAGGGAGGTCTTTGATTAAGTAGAATACTTATCAATTATGATTAACAATCACTCTTGAATTAAGCGTTCTTGTTGCGCTTGAAGTTGCGGATTGCAACGACAGCTGCACCAAGACCAGCAACTACGGTGCTGATAGCAGCCATGATAGCTACGCTAGTTGAAGCAGAACCTTCGCTCTTAGCAATAGCACCAGTCTTTGGAGCACCAAAGCTACCACCGGCTACACCATTACCACCTTCAGAACCGTTACCATTACCATCAACACTTGGGTTGGTTGGCTTGGTTGGGTCAGTTGGAACCTCGCTTGGATCTGATGGATCAACTGGGGTGGTTGCAACATACTTAGCCATTTCCGCAGCAATTGCAGAGGTGGCCTTCTCGCTATGTGTGGCTTCACGGTAATCACCAGCTAATTTCTGAATGAGGTCATAGTTGTCATAATTGGTCTCATCAGTTTTACGAGTGTCAGCGACTTTCATGTCAGTCCATAGAGTGTTCCATAGAGCATAGTCGTTGATATAGTTGTTAGTGCCGTTAGCTGAATCAGCAATGATTTGAACCATTGCACTTGGCTGTGGAGTCTTAGTGTCAATTTCCGCGTTCAACGCAGTTTGACCAGCAGCAGTCAAAACACCGGCAGCTTGAAGAGCGTTCAAGAAAGCGTCACGAGCCGTAATGTAAGCATCGCGGTTGGCGACTGCAGTATTCACAGCTGTGCGAATAGTAGCAGAAGCATCATATAGGGCACTGTTAGCATTCCTTACCAAGTTGTTGACCTTGTAGTCAGAAATGTTTGCGTCGGACGGATTGATAGGAACAGCTCCAGATACACCAGCATTAATGATACCTTCCCTATCAGCGACAGTCCTCCAGACAGCGACATCTCTCTGCAACTTCTCATTATTTGCTGGAGTATCATTCAACTCTAAGTCAGCGATAACGTTTGCATAAGCATTGTACAACGCACTAGATTGCGCGATATCAATTGCATCATTAATTTGGTTAACGCCACCCAAAACTTCAGTCCAGAAGTTTGCTGGAATAGCAGTGAAACCATAGACACCATCCTTACCAATACCACTAGCAGCAGTATTAGCATCAATTACAGCTTGCAAAACATTAGTTGCGTCTGCAGATTGCTTATTAGCAGCATCCATTGGTAAGTTTGGATATGCAGTTGGGTTTGCGCTATAAGCAGCGTAAAGCTCAAACACATCTACCATGCTATTGTAAAGAGCATTGTTCTTTACGTAGGCAATTGCGTTATTAACGTCATTTAAGTCAGCAGTGACCGCAACAGTGTCATACGCATATGTATCTGAGGTCATAACGACACTAGAAACAGGCGCAACTACACCTAAAGCGAATGCTAACGCAATAACGCTAAGGATTTGAGTCTTTTTCATTTATATTCTCCTCAATTAATTTTAACCTATTACTATTATAACGAGCGGTTTAGGATATGTCAACAACTTTTTTAACTTTTTCTAAAAAGCGTTGTTTTCTACCTAACCTGCAAGCTATAATAATCTATTTTATATGAGAGCATAAAGCCTTAATATTTTATTTTACATAATTTATGCTCCCACCTTATCTTTTGAATTCCTACGTGTAGCGTTATGCTCAACGTAGTCTATAATCTTGCCGGCGACATTGCGACCGGTCACCTTCTCAATTCCAAATCCAGGAGAAGAATTCACCTCTAGCACTAACGGACCACGCTTGGCACGCATCAAATCCACGCCAGCGATATGCAAGCCCATAGTTTTTGCGGCCTTCACAGCAATCTTTTCTTCTTCTGTAGTCAGCTTAATGCTAGAACCAGTACCCCCTTTATGCAGATTACTACGAAAATCGTCATCTAGGGATTGGCGTTTCATACTCGCAACCACTCTTGAGCCAACCACAAAAGCGCGAATATCCAGACCGGCAGACTCCTTAATATATTCCTGCAAAAGAATGTTGGTGCCATCAGTATTATAAAGGTAAAAAGCTTGAAGAGCAGATTTAGCAGCCTTCTTGGTCTCGGCAAGGACAACACCTTTACCATGAGTACCAGAAGCGAGCTTGATAATTACCGGCAAACCAATTTGCTCCAACATATCATCAATATCAATGTCATTACGACTAACCAAAGTCTTAGGTGTATCTACACCAGCTTTAGTAAGAATCTGCTGAGAACGCAATTTATCCCGAGAGCGGTCAATTGCTAGTGAGCTCGAAGCTGACCAGATACCCTGCATCTCAAACTGACGGACAATGGCACAGCCATATTTGGTCATACTGGCGGCAATGCGCGGAATAATCGCATCAAAACCACTAATTTTCTTGCCCTTGTAATAGACGTTAGGATACTTTTCATCCAAAGAGAGGTAGCAGTTTTTATACTTTACCACCTTGACAACGTGACCACGGTTCTTGGCTTCCTCCACCAAGCGCTGGGTCGAATAATTCGCATTACCATTGGATAAAATTGCTATCTTCATGCTTCCATTGTAGCACACATCGTTAAATTTGTCAATGGTTATGTTAAAACTTCCCTAGACGCGAACTTTTACAGAGAAGGAATCATGTTTTACTGCTCTTTTACGATATATTTTTGGTGAAAGGCATAAGGATCTTTTTTAAGCTCGGCGTTAAGGGGCATTTCGTTAGGCTTAACCGGAGAAGATTCGAGGCAAATCTTGGAAACGTCAACTAAAAATTTGTTCATAATAGCATGACGACCAATTAGAACTGGGAAATTATTACGGCTGCGGTCGGCTAGGGTAAAGTTCATCCGGATGCGGCGACCACCAATGCGTACCGAAAGCTGTGTACGATAGCGAATTTGCTCGTGACCATTAGAGCTGCGCACTACACGCACGGCAAACTTGTCTACCGAAAGACGTTCGCCGGTATAAAACGGGCTTTCTGGCGCAAATAAGCAAAACTCGAGTTTGCCATCTGGAGTAACTTCAATATCGCTGGCCCAAATTGCTGAAAATTCAGCACCAGTATCAATCTTGGCCGGAATTTTCCTAATCCCAGCAACAGTCACTCTCGTGTTACTACCAATAATTGGCAATTCTCTCTTGTCCATACTTCTATTATAGCATACTTTTACTCATAAAGCAATAGATTTTTGACATTTTCCTTGCAATTGTACAATTATTCTGTTATAAAACGCAATTTTCTAATACTTTTACTCTTGACAAGCTTGTAAAAATTACAACATTTCTACTATCTCTAGCTAAAGATACCATGCTTTTTTGACTTTTTAGTGCCACGAAATTCTTCCAGAAGCTCTTTCTGCTTGCGGGTGAGATTTTTAGGGGTTTCGACAATAATCGTGACGATGTGAGGGCCGCGATTGCCATCGCTACGCATTAGAGGTACACCGTGGCCAGATAGCTTAAACGGCGTGCCCGACTGAGTGCCAGCTGGAACTTTCATACGGATTTTACCATCGACGGTTTCTACTTCTATTTCCCCGCCGAGAGCAGCATCCACCATAGAAACTTTTTCTTCAGACAGGATAATATTACCCTCACGCATAAGACGTTTATGTGGCTTAACTCGCACGAGAACTCGCAAATCACCTTTTTGTCCACCTTCTACTGGAGCATCGCCACCATAACCTTGCAACAGAATTGACATACCATCATCGATGCCGGCTGGAATTTTTACCTTAATCTCACGATTGCGACTAGTAACCACTTTCTCCGCGCCAAAGATAGATTCTTCAAAACTAATAATCAAGGTAGCATGATAATCCTCACCCTTAGTAGAACGATGCCTGCGCCCGCCACCGCCAAAGTTAAAGATAGATTCAAAGATATCGTCAAGACCACCGCCACCAAAATCGAAGTTGAAACTCTGGCCGTTGAAGTTGAAATTACCACCCTGGAACGGATTGCCGCTAGAGGCACCAGCACCGCCTACACCAGCGTGACCGAATTGGTCGTAACGAGCACGCTTCTGTTTGTCCGACAACACCTCATGAGCTTCAGAAACCTCCTTGAATTTTTCTTCGGCTTCTTTATCCCCTGGATTTTTATCGGGGTGATATTTAATCGCCAACTTGCGATACGCCTTCTTAATTTCGTCATCAGAGGCATTTTTGCCAACGCCTAAAACTTCATAATAATCTCTTTTAGCCATGATAATTTATTATACCACAAAATTACTATTTTGATGAAATTTCTTGCAAAATCCCTCCTGGTTTTGGGGAGGGATTGCGTAGTGTTTGATTTTCGCTCTAGAGTTTCACGAACTCGCGTTCGGCTTTATCAGCTTTACGCTTGCCATATACTCGACGAGCGATAATTGCAGCCGCTAATAATACTCCAGAGACAACACAAGTGATGGCGCTGACTCGAATCGAGTCGTTTAGACCTGTAGTACCAGTATCTGGTGCGCCTGCGCCGGTAAATTCTCCACCGGCAGAACCATTACTGGAATTAATATCTGAAACACCTGGGATAATTGGTTTGGCTGGGTCTGCTGGATCTTCAGCCTTGCTTAGCTCATTGAGCCTAGCTAAGACGGTTTTAAGTTCATCTTTAGTGGTATTCTTGTCGGCAAGAGCCTTTTCTGCATCTTCGACAGCTTCTAGTAGTGTAGCATAAGTTTCGTAATTCTTAAAATCCTTAGCTTCTTTGATTGCAGTTTCTAAATCTGCTTTGGTAATATCCGCCGGCAGATTTTCACCGAGTTTAGTATCTGAGCCAAGGGCAACGATTAAACTAGCATCATAGCCTGTAGTTGTTTTTGCCATAATTTCGCTAGAAGTCATAGCCGTAACACCCCAGTTTTTAACACGCGCTTCGGCTTGACGCACGGCTTTAACCAAAACTTTGTACTGGCTAAAAGCTTTGTCAGCATTAATCTTATCAACGTAAGCTTGAACCTCACTGCGAATGGCTTGTAATTCCGCGGAATCTTCAGGGGTTGACGGAGTAGTAGGACCACCAGGATTGGACGGTTCTGTTGGCTTATTCAAATCTGCAGCCACATCTTCAGTTACCCAGACTTTCTCGCCATCGATTTCAACTTCGACAAATTTTGTATCGCCAGTGTATTCGCTAATATCAGAGTTGAATCTGCCACCATCGATCGTAACATCTTCTACTGGCACACCTGCGAACACACCTATGCTTGACTCACCGGTAAAAGTACCGTCTTTTATAACGATTGACTCAACATTGTCAGCGTCTACGCCTTCTGTAGCTTGATACTGCACAATAGCAGCGTTATTTTTACTGGAGTATTCGCCACCATCAATAGTGAGATTAATTCCGCCAGCATATTTAGTGTCTTCTTCGAGTTGGATAGCTGCACCAGTACTATTGATGCCACCAGCCCAAGGAATTGGATCACTCGCATCGCCAGTAGCGTTGATTGTAGTGCCGTTCATAGTAACAACGCCCGATTTAATACCTACGCCCATAGAGCCTTTTAACTCCGCTTTCCCAAAGCTCCACTCGGAATATCCTGGAATATAAGCTGCAGCGTCTTGCGCCGTGATGGACGCACCGTCTTGGATATTTACCTGCAAATGATTAGTAGTGTGCTTATCGGCACCATTATTAGCAATACCATAAAGAGAGTTAATCGTACCAGCAAAATTGAGCTTAGTACCATAAGAAGTATCGAGAATGGTAATACCATAGTAATTTGGACTATTGATCGTGACGTTGCTTGCAATATTGACAGTCAGAATGTCAGTTGCGGTCTTATCTGACGCTTCATAGGTATCTAAGGTAACACCGGCGCCCATTTCTGGAGCAATTACGCCATTCTCAATAGTAATATTACCACTTTTAAGAGTAAAAGTACCACGGTACTTGCCGTTATTCGGATTAGCCGTGGTAATAGTATGACCGTTTAGATTAATATTCATACTACGAGTAACTTTTAGTGTTGCCGTAGTCGTGAAATCCGCCATCACGTTGATACTCGTAATATCAGTATTCGCTAGGGCAGCGAGCATTCCTTTGTAATTATAGACATCCGCTACGCTACCAATAACCTCCAAATCTGTGCCAGATGGCGATGTAGTTATCCCCTCGTCTGCGAAAGTCGCTACCGGCATACTCAAACCCATAGAGAATGCGAGAGCAATAGCTAACAAAATCTGTCGCTTTTTCATTTTATCTCCCAATTTTTATTATTGTATGACCTCTTATGCTTATATTGTATCGAATTTTTGCACCGCGGTCAAGGATTGAAATAATTATTTTTAGTTTCATAATATCTAGAATTTACCTCGCCAACTCCTGATTTTGGAGAGTTTGCGAAATGGCTATCTCTAATGAAAGACT
>CAZVTE010000045.1:0-8162 GCA_964629705.1 uncultured Candidatus Saccharibacteria bacterium
GTGGAGAAATGATAAGCAAAGCAAGAGTTAGCAATACGCACATGCTTATTCCTCCAATGAGATTGGTTAGTTTAATATTCTTGAGTTTATACATAGTAGTTGTATATTCCTCCTATTCTTTTAGTTTGTATATGACACCTTGACGGTACCGCTTTTTGTTGCTACTTGGTAGGTCATGTCAAAAATTCCAGAGCATAAAAAGCGACACCACGCGGGTGTCAATGCCTTTTACAATCAGAATGCGAATCGCTTAACAAGCTTTTCAAACCTAGTTGTGCGTGATGTCGCTTTTGTTAGATTCAAAAAACATTAAACGAAACTCATTCCAAACTATGCATCCTAAAAACGCATTCCGAAAAACATTGACATCTTTATTGTATCACATCCAGAGCTTCGTGCATACATAAAGTGTTGTAAAATTTACAACACTCACTGCAGTCTTAATGCCACTTGTAATTTCTAGTTTTTATAAAATAATACATGTTTTTTACTAAAAAAGCACAAAAAGTATTGACTTTTTTGATAATGTGTGATACAATAGGAGTAACAATTACAAAGAATGTTTGCGATTGTTCGAATTTTAATAGCTTGCTAGATGCTTCATAGAAAGAGAGGGGTAATTATGAAAGAAATTAAAAGATTTTTAGCGGTAGTGTTGGCAATGGTAATCTGTTTCTCGAACGTTTCTGTGGCAAACGCAGCCAGTTTTGCAACCGGAGAAAAACAGCTGAAAAAGGTGAAGATAAAGGTTACCGACTACAGGCGGCAACTGCAGGTAAAATACGACGGTCGGCAGATAGAGACACTCCCTGCATACAGGGATGTGAAGATAACTCTGAAGTTTACCGATGCCGAAGTTCAGAGGCTGTTGCAGGATAATGAAAATGAAGAGCCAATCTTTCAATTTTTACAAGTTTATACACGCATGAGAAAAGGAGAAGAGGGCAACTTCGAGTTTTATATTGCAACAGGCAACACGAGCTTTTACTCTACGATAAGCGTAAAAGCGCCGGAGGCAATTTATATTACCCGAGGGTTGCGACAGGTTCTCTATTTTGATAAGAACGGCAGAAGCCATGAGCTCGACTATGATACCCTCGTGTCTGAAGCCCATGATAGCCCTTGCTGTTTATCAGATTTTGGTAAGGGTGCGAAAATTGTGGTGAAGTTCAGAACTTATCCACAATTTCCTAGATTAGTACCAAGAAGATAATGTAAAACTGTTTTGTTTTTTCTAGCAAGCTTAAAGAATAAGCCGAGCTAGTTTTTCGTGTGGCTCACGGGCGCTCCGTTGGGGCGCCTGAACTTTTTGATGTAGTTTTTGGTAAATTTGACAAAATTAAGAAGAAGATGGCAGGCATAATATAAATATGCAAAGCATTTGGCAGACCAGAGAAGAAATTGAGCGTGACAAGATAAGCAATTACCAGTGGTAAAACCAGACACCAAGCCGGCTTGGACCAGAGCTTGGTACGAGCAGGACGGCTCAAAAATATAAAATATAGACTAATAATGACAAGGGCTATACCAACAATCCCCAGTTCGAGCAAGAGGCTAAAACCTTCGTGCTGAACGATTTCTTTGGTGCGTGGGAAGAGTTCGGGAAAATATTTATTAATAGCCACGCCGGCACCACCGAGACCAACTCCTAGGAGAATGCTCTGGGGAGTTTTGAGCCAAGCTTTAACCGCAAGCTCGTTGAGGAGAATGCGAATGTTAGTAGATTCTTCTACATAACCCTCAAAAATGGAATCGTTATCAGCACTACCATCTTGGACAACCTCAGTTTCCACCTCTATTTCTGACTCCGATTCTGAATCCGGCCCTGAAGATTCTTCTCGCGGACGAAGGTCAATAATCCCGAGAGAGAGTTGGTGCATAGCCTTAGTAGTACCAGAAATAAAAGTATCAGAAGTAGGTGAAACAGCAGCGAAAATTCCCTGTGCACACAGAGTAAAAATAAAAGTGGCAATCGGAATAAGAATGAGCGAGGGCTTAAAGCAATGTTTATATAAAGTAATAACAAATATGACAGCTAGTGCAACTGCATAGGCATAAATTGCGCCGCGTGAAAAGGTGAAGAAAAGTGTAGCCGAAAACAGAATACACATAGCGGTGATAAGCTTAGAATGTCTGCCGAGATTCGGCTTTTGAAAAATCAGCAGATAGAGCGTAAATAGTGTAGGCGCAAGCAATAGATTACCCATAAATTGTGGCTCGATTGCGAAACCGGAAGGATGTGGGAACCCGAAAGAATAATAGGTGCAACCACGACAAAGCAAAGTCTCGCTACGTGCAAGACCGGCGACATCTAGAATCGCTTGTAGCCAGCAAAAGATGCAAACTATTACACTGGTCCAGAGAAAAGTGCGCGCAATCAGTCGTGAAAGGTTCTGAGGTAATTGCAGTTGCGGCGTTAAGAAAAGAATGGCGAAAACCGCAAAGTAGAGCAGCCAAATAATTCCCGCAGTCAGAATGGCGCGGACAGGATTCATGGACCAAAAAATTGATAAGGTGGCAAAAAATGGAAAAAGTGAAAGCAGAAAAATCTGACGATCGGTAATTCCCCGAAAATGCTGCCCGGGGA
This sequence comes from uncultured Candidatus Saccharibacteria bacterium, assembly GCA_964629705.1. Taxonomy (GTDB): domain Bacteria; phylum Patescibacteriota; class Saccharimonadia; order Saccharimonadales; family Saccharimonadaceae; genus Nanosyncoccus. The sequence continues at coordinate 2,588 of CAZVTE010000045.1, forward strand.
GGCCTTTCTGAGGGCGATTTGCGGATTTAGCGGATTGCTTTTGCCTATTTTTCGACGCTCTGGCAAGCAAAAGCAGATTGATAAAGGCAACAATATCAAATAAAACCAGCACGATGAGAGGTACGGAAAGCTCAAAATTCATGGAGCTATTGCTGCCTAGAGAAATTATGGGATAATAAGAAAAGAAAAAGCTAGCGGGGAGAATTGTAATTAAAAATGAGTACATTCTCTTGATAAATTGACGCATTATGTTGTTATACCTCTTTTTGCTTATTTTTGACATTATGTTCTGATGGAAGAATGTTATGAATTTGTTTCAGAATACACTTACGGAACTCTTGACAGGAAAATTTTTTAGCAGAATCTGCAATAGCTTTCTCACTAAATTTAATCTTTGGGAACTTTTCTAGAGCCTTGACAAGTGACTCCTCAGTTTGCTGATCAAAGAAGAGACCATTTTTGCCAGCTTCAATAAAATCTTGACTACCACCACCATCAAAAGCAATCACCGGACAACCGGCAGCCAAGGCTTCAACCGCTGCAATACCAAAAGGTTCAAGGCTGGGAAAAATATAAGCCACCGACTCCTGTAAGAATTTTGCCAAATCGCGACTGCGTTGCCACTGATAAAAATGAATATACGGCGAATTGTTTGCAAGTTTGACGAGATTATTATGCTCAGAGCCATCACCAATGACCGCTAAATCAACTTTGGCCGCCATGCAGGCTTTGATAGCTAAATCAACACGTTTCCAAGTAACTTGACGACAAGAGATAACGAAACCATGCCGCTTGTTTTTTGCAGAAGCTGGCGGAAGCTGAAACTTTTCTATATCCACTGGAGGTGCTATAACAGTGGCTGTACGGTGATAGTATTTTTTAATCTCGGAAGCAGCGTAGTGAGAAATAGTGACAAACTCGTCAACTTTCCCTGCCGCCTTGAGGTCAGCCTTGCGCAGAGGACGCACCAGAAGCTTAAAACAGCAACGCACAATAGGATTAAAGATGCCGAAACCAGGATTTTCAACATATTTATCGTAAAATTGCCAATAATACTGCGTGGGAACATGACAGTAGCAGAGATGGTAGGCTTGGTGTTTGCTAGACCTAGTCTTGATACTCTTGGCCTCAGCCCCAGTGACAGAAATAACCAAATCGTAAGCAGATAAATCTAAAAAATGGAAATAGAGTTGACGCAGGGGACCTAGGATTTTGCGTAGGCAGGCTGGAAAAATCTGTAGCCAACCAGTGCGAACCTCGGCGTCATTGAACCAGTCAATTCCCTTCTTGCGATACTGAGAGGTGTAAATCGGAGCATCTGGAAACATGCGATGCAATTCTAGAAGCACTTTCTCGGCTCCACCAGTAGTAGTGAGCCAATCGCAAACAAGAGCAATTTTCATTATTTGGCCCCCCGACGAAATAACACCGCCCAGAAAGTCTGGAAGAGAATGCGAATATCCATGGCTAAAGTCCAATTTTGGATGTAATAAAGATCAAGCGCGCGACGCTCCTCGAAAGAAATGTCCCGGCGACCGGAAACTTGAGCGAGTCCAGTCATGCCAGATTTGACCGACAGAAGCAAAGAACGATCACCGTAGTGGTGCAACTCTCCAGGTACTAAAGCCCGTGGACCAACAAGTGAAATATCACCTTTGAGAACATTAATCAACTGCGGAAGCTCGTCAAGCGAAGTAGCGCGCAAAAAATGTCCTAACTTGGTAATACGGGGGTCATCGGCAATCATGTCACCATTCTTGCGGTATTTTTTGATTAGCTGAGGTTTGCCCATTTTAATAAAAGCTTCCTCTGGAGAAAGACCAGAATATTCGGGTTTCATGGAACGGAATTTGTAAATTTTGAAGCGCTGATCATAGCGAGAGAGACGAGTTTCGGCGTAAATCGCAGGAGATTTAGGGTCGGCCATCTTCTCAATTAGCCAGATAATTGCCATAGGAATAGCAGCAAAAATCAGTATAATTGAGCCGAGAATTAAATCACAAGCTCGCTTAACAAAACGGGCACTACCCACCAGAGGTGTAACTTTAACCAAAATCGCCGGAGTATTTCCAATCAGCTCAAGCTCACCCATCTGCGAAGAAAGTGCAGCATTAGATGGCACAAAATAATAGTCTAGATGACGTATCAAGGCTTGGCGATAAACATATTCAGTGCGATGCTCGTCAGTCTGAAAAATCACGTCAGGCTTGGAGCGACGTAAAGCTTCTTTAAGAGAAGAATATTGCTTCTTGCGTAAATCTTTGGGAATATAGCGAGCGCCCGCCACTACTCCGGCCAAAAAATAGCCCGACTCTGGGAAGGCTGCGATATAATCTGCAAGATATTCGGTATTCTTACTATTGCCAATAATAACAACTCGTTTCATAGCTCGGCGAGCTTTGTAGATTTGGTTGCGAGAAAAACGAATGATACTACGAAAAATCCATAAACTCAAGAAACAAGTGATAATGGAATATAGAGCCATTGGACGAACCGGAAAAAGGTCAGTCTGAAAGAAAAAATCATAAGAAATAATCGTCATAACACCGACAATTGAAGCCAAAAAGAGGCGACCAATCTCACGCAACCGATTGCGACCAAGAAAAATTGACTTGGAGTATAAGCCAAAAGTTGCTAAAATCAAAATCCAGATTGGCAAAAGTGCCAGCATAGACATGAGAAAATTGACTGGCGCAAATTCAAAATAGAATGGGCGCTGGTCAATATGTGTACGGATTAAGTAAGCTGTAAGCAAAGACAACAAAATAGCACAAGCATCGCCCAATATCAGAAAAATATGAAACACCAACCCAAAATCTTTTTTCATACCCTTATTATAGCATAGGACAAAAGACAAAGGAATAAAGGATTGACTCTTTTAAGTTCGATTTATCTATGTTAAAATAGAAGGAGTAGATAAAGTGGAGAAAATATGTCGAAGAAGATTTTGATTACTGGCGGAACTGGTTATATTGGTTCGCATGCAGCAGTAGAGTTGATTAATGCAGGATATGATATAGAAATACTTGATAATTTGTGTAACAGTAAGGCTTCTGTAATTGACAAAATTGCAGAAATCACTGGGAAAAAGCCAAAATTTCATGATGTTGATTTGCGTGATGCTGAAGCAACGGCAGAAGTATTTGCGTCTGGGAATTTTGATGCAGTAATGCATTTTGCAGGCTTGAAAGCAGTAGGCGAGTCATGCGAAAAGCCATTAGAATATTACGAAAATAACGTTGGTGGTACGATAAACCTGCTTGAGTGTATGCAGGAGTTTGGAGTGAAGGAAATTGTCTTCTCTTCTTCGGCAACCGTATATGGAGTGCAAGATAGTCCGAAATATACTGAAGAAATGACAACTGGAATAAATATTTCTAGTCCTTATGGACATACTAAGGCAATGATTGAGACTATTTTGCAGGATGTATGCGCCAGCGATGCGGAGTTTTCGGCAACGATTTTGCGATATTTTAACCCAATTGGCAATCATGCTTCGGGATTGATTGGTGAAGATCCAGAAGGAATCCCAAATAACTTGATGCCGTTTATTATGAAGGTAGCTGGTGGCGAAATTCCGGAATTAGCAATTTTTGGGAACGATTACAATACGCCAGATGGAACTTGTATTCGTGACTATATCCATGTGGTTGATTTAGCTAAAGGTCATGTGGTAGCTATGGAGAAAATCAAGAAAGGTGTACAGATTTACAATCTTGGTTCTGGGAAAGGCACTTCAGTAATGCAAATGGTGAAAACTTTTAGTGAAGTGAGTGGAAAAAACTTGCCACACAAGATTGCGCCACGCCGAGCAGGAGATTTGGATGAGTTTTATGCTGACCCGAGTAAAGCCAAGAAGGAGCTAGGCTGGAAGACGGAACTAACCATCGCAGATGCAATGCGCGATACTCTGAAGTTCCTAGAGAAAACACAATCTGCTTAGAAAAGTTCTTGAAGGCGAGGCTGAAGCTCAGCAAAAGAAGTTTCGGCTAGTCGACCAGAAGCGAGCCATTCGAGACCAGTGACATCAATTAAATCAGCATGGAATTGATTCTCAAAAGTTTTGAGTGCGTCTTGACTCGGGAATTCGAACTCCAAAAATGCCAAACCTTGGAGTCGACCTTGCAGAATATCGAGTTCGCCAGCAAAATCCGCAACCGTAATCCGGTAGCGTTCTTTTTCGACATTCGTAGTAATTGTGCCGGAGAGTACCTGGAATTCTTCGAGAGATAGTGGAATAGTAGTCTCAAGCATCACAATACTGTCACCATCCTTTAGAGGGCGCTTGCGTGTTATTACATAAGAATCACCTTTTTGACGAAGCCGCAAATCTTTGTGCTGATTGCCATTTGGAACGTAGAAATCATTCATATATTTACGGCTAGACTGATTTGCTAAAGCTAAAAATCTAGCTATTTCTGATTGTTTAATAAGAAAACGCTTTTCTATTTCTAATTCTTGCATAATTACTCGCTGTTAATTTATTATTTTAGTATAACTAATTACCAGAAAAAAGCAAGCTCCGAGAGCCTGCTTGTCCTAATTACAAGACAAAGTAACAGATTGTAATGGCGGAAAGAAATCGGCAACTTTCTGCGCGAGAGCCAAGGCGTCACGTCTTTGGACTTCCGGCATAATGTCAACGCTAGACGAATTCACGGGAGAGCCGAGCGATAAACAGCCATCTGGCTTAAGCAGCAGATTGCGTAATTCTAAATCTTGATGCGCAGACGCAAAACCGCAACGCGTAATCATGACTTCGTCCTCACCGTTTGATAAGAAAATCTGCCACAGAGTTTCTCGAACTACCGTAAAACCGAGCTGACTCAACAAGTGCATAATCCTCGCCACCGACACGACCATTTCTGAGTTATTTGATGCGAGGTCAATTAGTTTCACGGTTCCGCGAATACTATGGGCAAAATCTAAAAGTGCCCGAAGCTCCTCAAGATTGTCATTAAGCCCTTTAATAACTGTAACATTTAAGTGTATAATCATATCTGAAAATGTTTGGCGAATATACTTAACAGTTGACACAATGTTTTGTGGTGGAAAATGCGAACCTGTAATCTGGTGATATTTTTGAGTGTCCAGAGTATGTAAAGAAATGTTGACCTGTCGATTATACGGTAATAATTTCTTGGGGCTCGAAATGAGCGAACCATTCGTAACTGTAGTGATTCTGATGCATTTCTCAGCAATGGCCTTACAGGTGGCCAAATAAATCGGTGAGAGTAATGGTTCCCCACCCGTTAGCGTGACCGTATTCCATCCAAAAAATTGCTTGAGTGTACCGGTGATAAAGCCGTAGTCTGCAGGTGAAATCAAAAGCGGACCACTATCATCAGGCATACCTTCAGCGTGACAGAAGAAACAACGATAATTGCAGAACGAAGTTAAAATAATCCGTAATTCATGTTGACTATTCATATTTTCCTCCTTAAAGGTTCTAAGACTAATTCTTCTAGGTGTTATTGTATAGCAAAGGAGTTAAGAATACAATAAGCATCTTACAGGATTTATCTACCTCCCAAACATCTTGGACAACTCATTGTAAAAGATAATACAATAAGAA
>CAZVTE010000046.1:0-7940 GCA_964629705.1 uncultured Candidatus Saccharibacteria bacterium
AGTAAAAAGAATATAGTCCTATGTCTCTTGCGTATTCTTGTCACTCCGTTCAAGGTGATAAAGTTTTACTTGCGTGTATCCTAAGGTTTCCGCCAGCTGCTCATGCTGCGTTCGCCTATAGATATCCTCAGTCTCCGGTAATATCGCCGAGAGACATTTAAATATAGGATAACGACTGGAACTCGACTGCCAATTGTCGCTCAGATACTTCTCTACGAGTAATTGTACTAAGACTTGGTCTGCTGGGCGCATTTCGCAAATATAAAAACCAACAAGCGCCAACCTTTGCTCACGGGAAAAATAACAACAAAAGTGCATTTCTTCACCTAAAATTACCAGACTACGACTCTCAAACGTGTCGAGGCTTGCCTCTGACAGCTGTGTAGTAAGATACCACTTCGGCGTTTCATCCTCTTGGTAATAAACATCGCAAATTTCCACCGCTAAGTCGTGGAGCAGTTTGTCGCACTCTTCTTTAGAAAAATTGCGAGTTTTTACGCTAAAAACATAATCAGTTGCTAACTTGTCTTCCATATCCATCCCTCCTTTATGTGACTTGGAACAAGCTCTACTCATAATTTTACCACAAAAATCCCTAAAATCAAGTATCTCCGTGCTCAATTTTTTGCCATTTTATCCTTTTACGTCCTAAAATTGCTAAAATTGCACAGGGAATATATCCTAATAAATAAATCGGATTATACAAAATAGTTTTAACCTTCAAGCTCAGTTTAAACCGCGTCTTTTCTCGTAATAACATGAAATCAGTAACAATCGCTAAAATCACATAAACCAAAATTAGCACTCCAGCAATAATTATTATACCGTACACAGTATTTTGCGTCAAAAACAATCGTACAACGCTATTTACTAACTCAAGTACTAAGCCAACTACAATTAGAATTATCGGCGTCACTCCAATCGATTCACGCACTAAACTGCCGTAATTATGCGCTCGCGGTTTTTGATGCATTTTCTGACGAATTTTTGCTATATATAGCTTGCGTGCATCAAAATAACCCCGAATCCATCGCGTACGTTGTAAAACAGTCTGACGATATTTGGTTGGTTGCTCGTCGTAAAACACAGCTTCTGCATTATAATAAGTCGATAAACCCTCTAAAGTAGCGTAAAGCGACATTTCATAATCTTCTGTTAAACTTTGAAACGGCCAGCCACCCCATTTTTCAACGATTTCACCAGCCACAAAACACCCCGTTCCCGAAAAAATGATATTGCCGTGATGCCGAATTCGTGATTGATTACCTAAGACATTTATCATAGTAAAAGTCAAAGCCGAAGCTGCCGCAATCACGTTTTGATTGCCATTTTTGGGCATCCGATAGCCAGTTGCCATCGCATACCCCTGTTTGTAAATTTTTACCATTTTCTCTAGATAAGTTGCGGTTAAAGTATTATCCGCATCAAAAACAAAATACAAATCATAATGTTCGCCCCTCGCTAAGATCTGTTTTACCGCTTCGTCCATGGCAGCACCTTTACACTGCTTAATCGGCGGTTTTCGCACTACAATATTAACGCCAAATTTACAGCAAATCTCTACTGTGGGATCGCTAGCATCCTCAACGATAACATAAATGTCTTGTTTTTCTGGTTTCAACGTCTGCTTACCTAAGCTCTCTAAAATCCCAGTAATCACGCGACTTTCATCTCGTGCTGGAATTAAAACTGCCATGCGCACCTGCTCCTTACGGCGCAGACTTAGCTTCGGCTGATTATATTTCAACATTACTGCTGCATAAACTGCCATCACAATTCCACTAAGCACCAGTACACCACAAACGATATCAATTAACCACATTAATTATTCTCCGTCCAAATGATTCATATTGGGAAAATAATGCCGCAGGCGTTCATCATTATAATAATAGTCATAAAACTCATCAATCGGTGTGAGCGGTGGCACCTGATTATGTCGCAAAGTCTGCCTTAGCAACGCCGTCCAAGAAACTAGCATATCAAGAATCATAAACACTAGCAAAATCCGAAAAATTGTTTCTCCCCGTTCTGTTGGAATACTCTCAATTACTTTTGACGTTACTGGGTAAATCTTTCGTATCAATATATATCCCATGACACCCCACACCAGCATAAATGGAATCGTTGTCCTGCCATTAATATTAAGAAACTCCTGGCTATAGTCCCATGAAACTGTATGGATAAAAGTTTCTTGCAAAAAACTCACTGCATATTCAAAAAAGCCGCCAAGTAGTGCCGAAAACAAAAACACTTGCCAGCCACTATACTGCTTGCGAGCAAGCAACCATACCATAATCACCGCTCCAAAACCATAAATCACATTGAAAGGACCGTAAATCACGCCCCGGCGTAAACTCCATTCTAACGTTCCCGAAGCATAATAAACCTGCACCAAATTCAGTAATTCTTCATAAAGTGCCCCAATAACCGACCCAATCAAAAAAATGAAAAACAATTTTCGGAAACACAAGCCTCCCGCAAAAACCCTCGCCTGCGCACGAGAGACTACTTTTTGCGACCCTGTAATCTTTTTTGGCATTTTAACTCCATCAAAATATATCACCAGTATAGCATAAACACCAACCAAAGAAAAGTCTAAAAATCTTCACAAAAAGAGTCGCCGGCTCGTAAAGGCCAACGACTTTTTTGATAATCAACATAGAGAACAGTCTAAAGTGCAATACTTTCGTAAATCTGCAAATACAACTTTAAGATTTCTTCTAAACGACCGCCACAGCCACCCAAGACCGAATGATTCTGATAGGATTTCACCATTTCACGCACTACTGGCAAGCGTTCAAGCCGATATTCTAAGATTTGCTGCACGATTTTCTTGTAAGGTAATTCACTCACTTTACAAATTCTGTATATTTCCCGTTCTTCAAGAAAACATTGCGTACAAGACAATCCTGTCTCACGGTCCACTACTATGTAATCTTCTGCATCAATCGCAATCGCACTAAAAATCGCTGGGCAAATTGGCGGACGATAGTCAAATGCGTGTTCGTCAATAAGCCAATTCAAGCACTCATTCAGCTCGGCGCTACCAACCCGACAATAAAAATCATCTACCTCGCGAGTCATGTAAGATTCTTGCATTGCTAACGGTATATTCAGCTGCAAGGATCGTTCAATTACCTCGCGCATATAATATAAAGTATTCAATGATGCCACTAGCTGTACTGCAAATCCAGACGTATAGAATTCGTCGATATTATCCTGCGTCAGAGCAACTAGCTCCTTAAAATGACTTAAAATCAGCGAAGCTTTAGCAGAATCAATACGCATAAGCTGTCGCAATCGCTTATGATTAAGACATGCCAGATTTGCGAGCACCGACAAGCTATGCCGCCCTAAAGCTTGTGATAATTTCTTATCCCAATTAATCAAATTCGTGCGTATCATTAAATTAAAATTGTATTTTTCTGCCAATTTTAATAATGCATCAAGAATTTCTCGATTATCCGCTGTTGTCGGCTCGCCAACACCACAAATAAAGCCTTGCGTATAGGGCGCATAGCTCTGATCTTGCAAACGTTTATGACGAAACGACATATCGCGCATCAGCCTGTCAATCGCTACAAAATCATGACGTGCATCGATTGGTCTCTCACGACAACTGCTTGGGCAATGCGAGCAACAAGCATTACACTCACTACCAACCTCAAGTTTCAGCATCAGTAAGTCTTTTGGGTAACGCAGGCAAGTCTCTAACGATCCGTGATACCAAGGGGCAAATTCTGGTAAATTCAGCTGTTTTCTCTTCATTAAGTATCCTCCAAATATGCAATATTCTTAGTTTCTGGCAAAAAATATCAACGCCAATTTCTATTTTAACATTAAAATCTTCATAAATCAACACTAAAAACACTGTTTTTTAAAGATATTTTAAGGTAATTCCGCTCTAGACAACTAGAGAATCTGGGGTGTATAATATAATACATGGAGAATAATTTAAGTTTTATTCAAAATTTCAAGTTTTGTTGGTGGTGTAGCTAGTTTTTTTGAGTGCCAATTCATAAAATATAAAGGAGTTTTCTCATGAAAAATAACTTATCAACTATTCTCACCGGTCTGCGAGTTAACAGTGAGCTTACCTTAGGAAATTTTCTCGGAGCCTTACTGCCGATGGTGCGTTTAGCCAATCATTATAATCAAACTCACGCTATTAACATTTTTGTACCAGATTTACATTCTATCATTTCTGAGGTTGACGGAGAACTACAGGCTAATTTAATCCAATCTTTAAAATATTACCTTGCCGCCGGTCTAGAAGTCACCCCAAACATACATTTTTACCGCCAGTCGCGCGTACCAGCACACTCAGAACTCTGTTGGATTCTCAACTGTACTGCAACCATGGGTGAGCTCAGCCGTATGACGCAATATAAAGATAAAAGTGAAGGCAAAGAAAGCGTAGGAGTAGGAATTTTTGACTATCCAGTGCTTATGGCTGCCGACATCCTGCTCTACGATGCCGAATATGTTCCTGTGGGCGAAGACCAGTTTCAACATCTCGAACTTACACGCAGGCTAGCCGAGCGTTTCAATCACAAGTATGGCGAGGTTTTTACCTTACCAAAAGAGCCAAAAGAGCAGGCAAAATTTATGCAGGTTGATAATGGCATCAGAATTAGAGATTTACAAAATCCAGAAAAGAAAATGAGCAAATCTGCAGAGTCGGAAAATAGCAAGATCATGCTTAGCGACTCGCCAGAGTCCGTCCGCAAGAAAATTATGTCTGCCACCACTGATTCCGTAGGTAAAATTCAGTTCGATATGTTCAATCAACCAGGGATTAGCAACTTATTGCAGATTGAAGCGCTCGTGAGCGGCTTACCTCTGCAAGATGTCATTTCTACTTGGGCTGGAGAGACTCACTATGGTGATTTGAAACAGAAAGTAGCCACGAGCGTAGTAGTATTTTTGGAGAATTTCCAAAAGCAACTAGCAGAAATAGAAGATAGCAGAATCTTGGAGTTACTCGCAAGTGGCGAAGAGTACGCCAACGAAGTCGCTAATCGCAAGCTTGAAAAAGTACAGGAGCTAGTGCATTTACGATGATTATCACTGGCAAAAAGTTTAGCAAACCAGATTTGTCTCGTGTTATCAACGGCGACACTATGCTGGAGAATGAAGAAGAAAAAGTTGAGAAACAGAGGTTGGACCTTTTACTTGTTCAGCAACACCCCGAATATAACCGCGCCAGTTTGCAAAATTTTATTAAAAGTGGATTCGTGAAGGTAAATGGAATGGTGGCCACTAAGCCAAATACCAAGGTCGAACCCGCAGCAAAGATAGATTTAAACGTACCACCAAGAGATAAGCAACTCCCCCAAATCCCAGTAATTTATGAAGACGAGAATGTAATCGTCCTCAATAAGCCTTCCGGTCTCCTGAGCATGGCAAAGGGTGAATACTGCCCTGAACCCACTCTGGAAGATTATGGATTATTAGTACATCGCTTGGACCGAGACACAAGTGGGGTGGTGATTTTGGCTAAAAATCCTGCGACTCAGAAAATGCTACGTAAGCAGTTTCAGGACCGTAAAACTCATAAGACTTACTATGCGGTCGTCGAGGGCAAGCCCAAACTAGATACTGCTATGATAGATTTACCTATTGCTCGTAATCTCAAGCGCCCTACTACTTTTATGGTTGACCAAAATGGCAAAAGTTCTCAAACTCAGTATAGAGTGGTAAAAACGGGGAATGATAAAAGTCTCATCGAACTCAAGCCGACCACTGGTCGCACGCACCAACTGCGCGTCCATCTCAAATACCTAGGTACACCAATTGTGGGCGATCCTGTCTATGGTGACGGCAGGGGTGAGCGTCTCATGCTCCACGCTGGTGCATTAGAAATTACTATCCCAGGGATCAACCAGAATGAACGCAAGATTTTTACCGCTGAATTACCACCGGAATTTGATAAAATGGTAGAATAGTAGGAGATAAAACATGTATTATGAAGTAATTATAGGTATCAAGACCTAGACCTCAAAGAGGTATTATCTTTATTGTAGCACACATCGTCCAAAAAGTCAATAGTTTTTTATAAAAATGTTTAAAATAAGCAAGCATAAGCAGAAAGAACATGTTTTTTGAAGATATAAAAGAAATCCCGGAGATTGCAAAGCGAGTTAGCTGTAGTATTTTTGCGGTATCTCCAGATACAGATTTAAAAATAAAACCAGCAATTTTTCTGCGACCCGACGAATCCAAGAAGACCGAGCTTATCACGGTTGAGCAAATTCGTGATTTTTGTAGTTTAGCTTCAATGAAAGAAACTGAGGATAAATTTTTCGTTATTACTCCAGCAAATGCTATGAATGAAGCTGCCGAAAATGCTTTTCTTAAGACTTTTGAAGAACCTAAGCCACATTGCCACTTCGTTCTATTAACTGAAAATCCTTCAGCCCTGCTACCAACCATATTGTCGCGCGCCAACGTCTACTATCTACGACGCCGAGGCTATCTGGAAACTCCGCCCACCGGCGACGAGCGCATCATGCAGCTCGCCAAAAAAATGATTGCTGCAAAACCTACAGATTTAATTAAGCTTGCCGAAGAGATCAGTAAAGATAAGAAGCAGCCACGAGTTCTCGCAATGTCTGTCTTAGGTATGGCTATCGAAATTCTGTATAAATCTTATTTTAAAACCAAGAATACTAAGTTTTTAGCCAAAATCGAGAATTTTATTACAGCTTATGAAAATCTTGAGGCTAATGGTCATATCAAACTACATTTGGTTGCCGATTTATTATAAAAATAAGCGCGCAAGCTTAGAAAATCACCGCGGCCACGAAAAGTGTGATATAATGGGGTTATGTTAGGCATTCTGCTAATCGTTATTGTAGTAATTTATTTAGATTTTTTGTTTCCACTTTTTCGTGCTAAAAAAGACGAGTCAGAAGATCGCAGTCCGAGATATGACCAACAAATGAAGAAGCTTTGGACGGCCGCCCAGACTTCAATGCGTGACCATAAACCCCTGAGAGCTGAAAAAGCCCTGCTCACCATTTTAAAGTTCGACGAGAAAAACGCTGCCGCCTATAACCGCTTGGGAATTTTGTATGCTAAAGGTCAGAAATATAGTGAAGCTATTGAATGTTTTGAAATTGCTCAGTCGCTCGACAATAATCCATCTTCTTTACATAACGTAGGTTTGATCTATCTAGAGACCGGTGATTATGAGAAGGCGGTAATGGCTTTTCACCAAGCTCTTGAACTTGAACGTGACGTACCGGCGCGCTTCATTGCGCTTGCCAAAGCTGAAGAAAAGATGGGGCGCCTCAAAGCTTCGGTAGAAGCTCTCGAAGAAGCCTATAAGCTAGATCACAGCATTAATACTTTGCGCCAAATTCTGGCGATTCACGAACTGGCTGGAGATTCTGACGCTATTGCCGATACAACCGCGCGTATTGAAGCGCAAATCACTAAAACTGCTACTAGCAGCAAGACTCCCAAAGCTCCTAAAACCACTCGGCGTACCGCTAAAGCTACGACTGCTAAAACATCAGCTGCTACTGCTACCACAGCTCGCCGCGCCCCCGCCACATCAGGCACTGCGAGAGCAACAAGAAGCGCTACTACAGCCACCACTGCCGTGAGGCGAGCCGCACCAACACCAAGTAGAGCTACGACAGCAGCAGCACCTAGAGCAGCGCAACCACGCATAGTCACCACCCCAAGACCTACTGTAGTTAGAACCACCGCACCGATGCCACGCGCCACCTCGGCTGCTGCCGCCAGAGCGCGAGCCGCCTCTGCTGCACGTGCTGCCAGTGGCCGCATGAGTACTGCTGCTAGTTTGCGCGCTAGAAAAACTAAAAATCTTTAGAAAAGCCCTAGCCTTTAGAAAAAATCTGTGCTATAATGAAAGAGTAGACTACAACAGGTAGTGGTTTACGCAAAATTTCGAGCTGGAATCGTCTAGT
>CAZVTE010000047.1:0-7897 GCA_964629705.1 uncultured Candidatus Saccharibacteria bacterium
TAATAGAGATAGTTCTTGAACAAATAAATTGAACAAGAACCTAAAATAAAAAATAGCCAAAATAACTCCACACTCTACGGGAAAGCTGGTTTTCCTCGCAGTTACCAGCTTTCCCACTTCTTTTAAGATTGCCCTAGAAGAGGGCGGTCTTTTTTGTTGATATCTGCGCTAGTATATAGTTTTTGTCTTCTTAGGGTTTAAAAGGTGTTCCAGAAGGGAATTAGTAGAACGCTGGTATATGATTTTTAGTTTTTATTCTATATGGAATATACTGTAGCTTCGGAACGACTATTACGTGTAGTGTTGTAAAAAATACAACACTACTTTTTAAGGAATAACAGAGGAAAATATGTTAATGTTGTAAAAAATACAACATTTTTTGGTAAAAAACTATTGCTTTTTGGTGTTTAGTGTGCTATTATGAAGATAGTTCAAAACAAAACAAAAAGGACAAACAAAAATGTAATTTAAAAAAGTAAAGTGTTTAGAGAATCCGCAGGCGACTAGGTAATTTCTAAGGATGTGTTTAAGGTTCGGAGGGGAATCTGAACTCGTAGTGCAGGTAATCAGTTAAAGTCGAAAATGGATAGTGGTGTAGGAATTACCTAAAGCTTGCGGAATCGTAAGCATGAACAGGCTTATGCTTGTTCGAAGTGCGAATCTTCTAGGCGCAAAGACGTAGATTGAGAAATTTAGGTTTATGCGTTTATATTTGCCGTTGTAGTAATTGTCTGAGGCAAGTGGAGATTTCAGGAGTCTCTAAGATAGAAGTTTGCACGGGATAGAGGTGTTAAGATGTATTTTATAACAAAAACAAAAACACTTAAACCTCGAAAAATCCGAATGGATTTTGGTAAGGGTAAACGAGAAAATGTTTATCTGTGGGCCTAATCCATAGCTCATTAATAAAATAGAGCATATGTATGAGTGGGGAAGTACCCATACATATAAAATGATTCTTAATCTGTTCTTGTCAAAATAACTTGAACGGAGGGAATCGACTGAGTGGATAAAACTCAGAACCTTATGCTTCACGGAAGTGGAGCGATCAATTTAAAGAGACATGGGTGATGTTGTGGCCCAAAGTAACTTGTGTATATGATTGCCAGATAACTAGCCTATGTCTTTTAAAGAAGAAAATCAAGCGCATATGCGGAATGTATTCTTATGACAGAGTGACTGATTGCGGTGCTTTGGAAGCGTGTCATAGTAGCGCTTTTGGGGTGAGAACGATAGTGATGATTTTGGGGATGTTTCTTACGTTTGAAATGTGTGATATAATTAGGTTATGTCGAAGCGCTTGATTTTGATATTGTGTTTGATAGCGTCAATAGTGATTCTTTTGATGTTGAATTATACTACACCGTCGGAGGTGGGACCTTTCGGTGTTTTGGTATTTTTTACAATGATTTATATTGTAATGTTTGGGGTTTCGCAGAGTATAGTAAGTGTTTTTGTGAAACTTTTGGATCGAAAGATGGGGTTGAGAGCATATCTTTATGGAGCGATAATCGCGATGGGTCCGATAGTCCTGTTGCTAATCAAGTCGTTAGGCTATTTGAATATTTTTACGATTGTTGCGACGGTGTTTGCGCTGTTTTTGGCGTGTTTTTTGGTTAAAAAGCGTGTTTAAAGAGTGTATGTAAAAAATAAGTATGCTTAGGCTTTTTGGTTTTGGTAATGCCTTTGTTTTCTGTTTATGTATACTTTTAAAATATTTAATCATAAAAATGAAAAAGGATGTTTTGCATGTGCTTATTTAAAAAATAATTAAGCATGCTTTTTGGGGCAAAAAATGAGTATAATTTTACAAAAAGATAGTTTAGAAAAAGCTGGTAAAAGAAACTTTTTGTGGTAAAATAAACATATGGATAATCAACATAATAGACTGATGGAAACAGGACGGTATAATCAGGAGAATTTGCATAGTAATGGGGAAGGGGTGAAAGTCAATAATCCAGAGCGGTTTAGGGTGTCGATTTTTTCAAAGAATAAGCCGTTGACTGAAACTGAGCGAGCGGAGATGGCACTTCGAGGTCAAGTAGGCAAGGTGGGGATTAGGGTTTCTAATGATAAACACGGTTTTTTTGGTGGTCGTAAGCAAAATGCAAAAGATTTGACGGCGGAAATTGATCGTGCTACTGATATAGAGTTAAAAGCGGGAACAAATTTTGTAGCGGAGCAGGATCGGCCGCAAGAAAATTTTGTAGTGTCGTCACAGAATGTGAATAAAAATAATGTACAACCGAATTATGTGAATAATAATTTTAATCATGAGGGTATTAAACGAGCAGAGGCGGAACTTAAGCGCGATAGAATGGAATCGGATGGTGAGTTGGCTGGAGTTGAAACTAAAGTTGAGACTGAGGAGTATTTGCAAACTGATAAAGATTTATCTCGGGCAGAGGAGGGGTTTGGCTGGGAAGGAAAGATTCTGAAAGAAAGCAATGGCAGGATTACAGCTGATGCCGTAAAAGGGATTAAGACGGCGCTAAGAGAGGAGTCTAGTCCGCTGAAAATGGAAGAAATGAGGCATAGATTAATGTTGGAAGCGTTAGGTAGGCAGTTTGGGAGGGCTTCGTAATGCCAGATTGGTTTATGATTCTGATTGTGATAGGAGTGAGCGCAGTGGTGTTAGCTGGTGCTATTGCTTTGGTTGTCGCAAATAGACGCAAGGCGAAGGACTATGAACGGGGGATTAAAATGGTGCCAATGCTGATACATTTGCCGCCGACAACTGACGATATTCAGGGAGGGGGAAGGGATGAGCGTGATGTGACAAACGAGGCGTTGAGCCAGGCGCAGGTGATGTATTCAATTATTTCTTCGACTATGACAGAAGGGTTTGGAGCGAGGCTATATGGACAGAATCATATATCATTTGAGATTATTGCTAGCAATGGTTTAATTAAGTATTATGTAATGGTGCCGTCAGTACTATCAGAAACAGTGAAACAGGCAGTGATTTCGGCGTATCCGACGGCTAGACTGGAAGAAGTTGAGCCGGAGAGTATTTTTACTGAAGGAACTTCGATGGCGCAGATTACTGGTGGTGAATTGAGCTTGAAGAAGGAATATGCTTATCCTATTAGTACATATGAAGACACACGGCGAGATGCGAGTTTAGGGATTCTCAACGCTTTGTCTGTAACTCATAATAACGAGGGGATTGCTGTACAAATTTTACTAAGGCCAACCGATGATTCTTGGGTAAAGGTTGCAAATGATAAAGTACAGAATATTAAGGATGGTAAGAAGAAGCATGGGGGGACGGCAAAGGCGGTGTATGCTGTGGCTGGTTTTGCTGGAGATTTGGCAAAAGCTTTCTTTCATCCGCCTGATGCGAAGGAAGAAGAGAGTGGCAATCCTTTAACGAATTTGCAACAAGAGGAAATCAGTGCTATTGAAAATAAAACTAAATTTGCTGGTTTTGAAACATTGATTAGGGTGGTAGCGAGTTCGGGGAGCAAGGAGAGGTCTGAGGCAATGTTGTCAGGGGTGATTTCGGCGTTTTCGCAGTTTACCTCGCCGGCGTATAATGGTTTTCAGTATGATGAAGCGCGTGATATAAAAAAGTTAACCATAGACTTTATTTTTCGGATTTTCCCCTATTCTGTCCGAACAAATATTTTGAACAGTGTGGAATTGGCTTCAATTTTCCATCTACCATCACAAAATGCAATTCCAACTTCACAAGTCGAGCGTCAGTCAACGAAACAAGTGGATGGTCCGCCAAGATTGGTAACAGAAGGTGTGATTTTGGGGGTAAATGAATTTAGAGGGGTAAAGAAAGAGATTAGACTTTCAGATAAAGACCGTCGTCGTCATACATATATTATTGGTGCTACCGGTATGGGTAAATCGGTATTGATGCAGAATATCGCTTACCAGGACATGGTAGATGGTAGGGGGTTTGCTTTCATTGATCCTCATGGTGATGCAGCGGAGTTCTTGATGAGTGTAGTCCCAGAGGAGAGGATTGGCGATGTGATTTATTTTGATCCGGCGGATATGGAGCATCCGGTAGGTATGAATATGTTTGAATTTCAGACGGAGGATCAGAAAGATTTTATCGTGCAAGAGGGGATTTCGATGCTACAGAGTCTTTTTGATCCAAGTAATCAAGGTTTCTTTGGTCCACGAGGCCAGCATATGTTTAGAAATGCCGCTTTGCTCTTGATGTCGGACCCGAATGGAGCGACGTTTATCGATATTCCACAGTGTTTTACAGATCCAAAGTTCGTGAAAAGTAAGTTAAAATACGTAAAAGATAAGGCGGTATATGATTATTGGACTAAGGAATTTCCGCAGAGTCAGAAGTCGAATGATGCGGGTGAGGTGATTACATGGTTTGTATCTAAATGGGGGCCATTCTTGAGTAATATTACGATGAGGAATATCTTAGGGCAGGCTAAGAGTGGCTTTAATATTCGGCAAATTATGGATACGAAGAAGATTTTCTTAGTGAACTTATCTAAGGGTAAATTGGGTGATATTAACTCGAATCTTCTAGGTATGATTTTGGTAATGAAGTTCCAGCAGGCAGCAATGAGTCGTGCGGATATGCCAGAGGCGGAGCGGAATGATTTTTGCTTATATGTGGATGAGTTTCAGAATTTTGCGACAGAGAGTTTTGAGAGTATTTTGTCAGAGGCAAGGAAATATCGTTTGAATTTGATTTTGGCAAATCAGTTTATGACGCAATTGACAGATAAAATTAGGGAAGCAATTTTGGGTAACTGCGGAACGATTCTTTGTGGTAGAATCGGTGTGACGGATGCGGAATTGATGGAAAAAGCTTTTATGCCGGTATTTAATGCAGAGGACTTACATAAGCAGGGGAATTTTCAAGCTATTGCAACGGTGATGATGTTTGATTTGCCGTCTGCTCCGTTTACTATGAGTCTGTGCCCACCGAGAGCAAAGCCGAAACCAGGATTGCTGGAAATGATGAAGGAGTATTCAGCCACGAAATATGCTAAGACGCGCGCTGAGGTGGAAGCTGAGATTAAAGAACGTTGGAAGAAGGCGGAAATGGAGACGGACAGGGCGGAGAAGGAGGAGATAGAGCCAGCTAATCCAAAACCGAAGGTCAGTGCTAAGGAGAGTTTTTTGGATTCTTGGCGTAAGAAAAAGTCAGAGAATGTAGAAAAAAGGTCTGAGTCTGCTAAAGATGGTTCTGGGAGACGTGTAGAGCCTCTAGAAGGGGCGAGTAAAAATGAGGTGGTAGGGGATACTACTGTAGGCATTAAGACGCATAGTGAGCCAAATTTGGTGTCTCAGAGGGAAAATGATAGTCAAGAAGTAGTGTTTCGAGTGAGATAGAAACGGATTACGCTTAGAATAGACTTGACTTATATAAGAGAACAGAATAAAATAGATAGGAAATGATAAAGCTGAGGTACATGAAGTGACTGCAAAACAAATGAATGATGGCCAAGATTATGATAGTTCGAAGATTCAAGTTCTCGAGGGGCTGGAGCATGTGCGCTTGCGCCCTGGTATGTATATTGGTTCGACCGGCTACGATGGTTTACATCATTTGTTGAAAGAAATTGCGGATAACTCGATAGATGAGGCGATTGCAGGCTTTTGTAATAAGATTGAGATTACGCTTTTGCAGGATGGTGGGGTGAGAGTAGACGATAATGGACGTGGTATTCCCGTGGATTTGCATCCAAAAACCAAGAAAAGTACTCTTGAGACAGTTTTGACAGTTTTGAACGCTGGCGGTAAGTTTGGAGCTGGTGGTTATAAAGTGAGCTCTGGTTTGCACGGCGTGGGATCTTCGGTGGTAAATGCTTTGAGCACAAAGATGATAGCTGAGGTGCGAAAAAACGGTAAGGTGCATCATATAGAGTTTGAGCTAGGGAAGACTCAGGGTAATGGTCTGGAGATTATTGGTGAGAGTGACGGTAGCGGTACTTCGGTTACGTTTTACCCTGACCCATCGATTTTTAAGGAGACGACGACTTTTGATTATGACTGGGTGTCGAATTATGCAAGACATCAAGCGTATTTGACAAAAGGGATTTTAATTTCTATTAAGGATGAGAGGACTGGGCAGAGAGAATCGTTCTACTTTGAGGGAGGGGTGAGAAGCTATGTCCGGAGACTGAATGAAGGTAAAGAAGTCCTTACAGATGATATTTTCTATACAGAGAAGCAGGTTGAGGATTCTGAAGTAGAAATTGCGTTGCAATACAATGATACTTATGTTGAAACGATTAAGCCTTTTGCAAACAATGTGTTGACGCCAGATGGTGGTATGCATGTGGTTGGTTTTAGGACGGCGCTGAATCGGGTAATTAATGATTACGCTAGAAAAAATGGTTTGTTGAAAGAAAAAGAGCCGAATTTGACGGGGGATGACATTAAGGAAGGTTTGACTGCAGTGATTTCGGTTAAATTACCAGATCCACAATTTGAAGGTCAGACAAAGAACAAACTGGGTAACCCAGAGGTGCGAAGCTATGTTGATAAGGTAATGAGTGAGTATTTCGGCTATTATCTTGAGGAAAATCCGGCAATCGCGAAGAAGATTATCGGTAAGGCGACGATGGCGGCGCGAGCGAGAAAGGCAGCGAGGGCGGCGCGCGACAATGTGATTCGCAAAGGAGCCTTTGAGGGGTTGAATTTACCTAGTAAATTAGCAGACTGCTCTAGTAGAGATAGGAGTGAATGTGAGCTCTTTATTGTGGAGGGTAATTCGGCGGCTGGTTCAGCAAAAGAGGGAAGAAATCCAAAGATTCAAGCGATTTTGCCTTTGCGCGGTAAGGTGCTGAATACTGAGAGGGCGAGACTTGACAAGATGTTGGCTAATCAAGAGTTGGTAAGTCTAATAAAAGGCTTGGGGGTGGGGATTGGTGATCAGTTTGATATTGATGGCTTGAGATATCATAAGATTATTTTTATGACGGATGCTGATGTGGATGGTTTGCATATCGCAACGCTACTCATGACGTTTTTCTTTAGATATATGCCAGAGGTGATTAAGGCGGGACATGTGTATTTGGCGAAGCCGCCGTTGTTTGGTTTGACAAAAGGTACAGGAAACAATCGGAAGATTGATTACGTTTACGATGAGGTGGCACTTGAGAAGAAATTGGCGGAGAAGATAGAAGAGAGAATAAAGAGTGGCGTAAAAGTTGATTCTTCGCAGGAGAGATTTAAACAGGCTGGTTATACAGCGCAGAATCGCTTTAAAGGTTTAGGTGAGATGGATGCAAAGCAACTATGGGAAACAACGATGGATCCAGAGAATCGCATCTTGGTGCAGGTACATATCGATGACGCTGAGAAGGCGGATTTGGTATTTACTAAGTTGATGGGTGACCAAGTGGATTTGAGAAAGAACTTTATTCAAGCGGGTGCAGCAAGTGTTAATTTGGATGAATTAGACTTTTAAGGAAAGGTTTAGGGAATGAGTAAGGAAGCTGACGAAGTATTAGAAACTCAAGGTGGGGAAGTAGTTGAGACGAGACCGGTTGAAGGGATTGAAAATCGTGCAGTAGAGAGTACGATGGAAGATTATTTTTTGCGCTATTCGATGTCGGTGATTATTGATCGTGCGCTTCCTGATGTTCGCGATGGTCTGAAGCCGGTAAACAGGCGTATATTATATGCAATGAACAAAAATGGTTGGAAGGCGCCACATGCAACAGTGAAGTCGGCTAGGATTGTTGGTGAAGTAATGGGTAAATACCACCCGCATGGTGATTCTTCGATTTATGATGCAATGGTGAATTTAGCTCAGCCGTGGAAGATGAGGTATACTTTGGTGGAGGGACAAGGTAACTTTGGATCAATGGATGGTGATGACCCGGCAGCGTCAAGATACACTGAAGCACGCATGGATAAAGTGGGCGCGGAGCTTTTGACGGATATTGAGAAGGAA
>CAZVTE010000048.1:0-7852 GCA_964629705.1 uncultured Candidatus Saccharibacteria bacterium
GGACACACTTCCATCCATTTCTTTCATTATAGCACACCTCAACCAAAATTACCATAACATTATCTTGGACATCAGATAGCTAAGATGCCCTGCAAGAAGCAAGGCATCATTTTTACCATAAAGTCCTTTTACAGAAGTACTATACCTTAATTTTTCGCTGGTTCAAGGAGCACCTTCATTTCATCTGGCAATACTGCGCCAATGCGCTCCAGCAATTCCCCATCATTCTCCACTCGAGCCCAACCAGCCAAGAAATATAACCATACACCATTTCCCTCTGTACCGAGATAAAAATCCTTTACCTGTTCCGAATCCATTCGTAAAGTAGCAGTCCTTAACAACTGCATTGCAGTCTGTGTACTCTGCATTCCATTAGCCCATGACGCTACCTTAATTAAATCATCGCCCTTAAAAAAGCTTTCTTCCGGAAAATGGCTCACGATCAATTCCAATAACTGCTTCACAAAATTATTCGACCTCATATTCCTATAATTTGCTTCTTGCTTGATAGCCTTCACTGCCGCCGACAAGAAATCCCGCGAATCATCCGCTACTCTATAATCAATTTCTATAGCGTCTTGCTCATTTGCCTTCATATCTTCCAGTTGTTTTTGCAAGGCCGCCAACACTTTCTCCTGCGCTTCCTGATGCACCCAAGCTTCATCGGTCAAGTGCCTGCCACCCTCAGCCTCGGCAAAAAGCTCTCTAACCGTAAAATAGCCCGCCGCAATCGGATGATATCTCCAAATTCGCTCCACCGTTTCCCCATTCACATAGTTCAATAATAATTCAATCATCAGAGGAATCTCTACTCCCTCGACTTTATTATCCCGCACATAATGCTCGAGCAAATAGCAAAACTCACCGCTAAACTCCTTCAATAGCCTCGGATCCATACTTAAAAACAATTCCAAATTCTGAAGCCAAGCACCCGAATTTAATACCGCCGGATAAACCGTATCGTCCTCCTCCGCACGGTAAAGCCGTTTCATTTCAGGCATACACTTCAGCGAATCTGCTTTAAGCTGCCTCAAAAAATCTCTCAGAGCAGCCAAGCGTACAACGAGCGGATTATTCCGATCCAGCCATATGCGCAGCAGCCCCACCGTCGAAATTCTATCATACTCTGGCAACCATACTAACAGCTCCACATAATTCCGCACTGCACCCATTGCCAACACTACCGGACCATCATTACAAAAATCCTGCAGCATGTCTTCTGTAAAATCTGTCAAGTTACTCATATCTGTTCCCCTCCTTTTTAGTTTTTGTTTATTTCAGATATGCTCTTTTATTCTACTACATATTTTACGAAAAATCAATATTCTTTTAAGAATCTACATTTTATTATCACCAAAAACAGTCCGGCTCTCAACCAGCTTATGTCTTCCATACTAGCACACCATAAGCATTTTGTCAAGACTTCACTACCTTCTTCGTCACATCAAATTTTTCCATATATTTCCCTAACATCAATCGCGTCTGTGCATAAAACGCCGCCGCACTCTGATAAACAATCGCAATCACCGGCATCAGCACCCATTGTATTAGCATAAAAAACGTTTTCTTTTTCGGATATTTTTTAGGTCTCTCCGGCAACATTCGCAGGGATACTATCACCGTCACAATCAACCCTACCATCGCAATCATCTGAATCCAACCCACCACATTTGGCAAATTCCAAGCCACCGCGCCCTTAGAACCTAAATTCAAAAACATTGGTATCCAACCACCAAACGCCACAATCGGCGCCATCATTGCAAGCGTCACATGCCCATCTAGCAGCCGCATGAACTGCGGAAATAATTGATAAAACGGCACTTTCCTATCCTTGCGCTTACAAAACAACCGCACTCCCACATATGCCACATCGCTCGCTCCATAATCCCAACGCCGAAGCTGCACAAACTGATCCTTCAAAGTTCCCCAAAAAGTTTCCGAAATTACCGCATCTTGGTAAATCGGCACTCGGATTGGCACTACCTCATATTTCCCCTCAAAATAAAATAACGAGCGCCAATATTGATGTCCATCCTCCACAATCGTCCGTTTACTCCAAAAATCCATCCCTTCAAGAGCTGCTAAAGGTTGCGAATGCGAAGCAAAATTGCGCAAAAGGTGTGGCCTCATAGTTGAAATTATATTAAAAAAAGAATTTGACACTGCAATCACTCGCATTGGCGCCGCCGCATCCCAAATATTATTCATAAATAAAGATACCGGCTGATAACTATAATGCTGCCTATCTGGACGCACCACAAATTCATACGCCACATAATCCAAATACGTTTTATGCATTCGGTTATCACTATCTAGAGAAGTCACTATCACATTTTCCGTATTAATGCGTTTCTTCTTCACATAATTCGCCAAATATTCTCCTGCATAAGTCAAATTCGGCCCTTTCCCCACAATCTCCCCTTTCAAATCTTGCGGATGCTGCACCAGAATAAAATCGTAGAACACCCCCTTAAAACGCTTTTGCAGTTCTTTGGCCGTCTCTTCCATCATCTTACCACCCCGCTCTTCATATGCCAACACAAAAATAATCCGTTCATTCGGAAAAGTCGTATCCCTCACCGCTTCTGTTGATGGCTCTAAAATCTCTAGGCCTTCATTATACGCTGTCATAATCACTGCCTGATAGATTTGCTCCGTTTTTGGGATATCCCTCCCTTCTACTGCCGACAAAATCTTTAAATTGTGCACGTGCTCCAAAAAACCATAACTATCACTATCACGATTATGTAATTTTTCATAAGAATCGTGCGGATTATCCAACTCCTTCAATCGTTCTGCCCAATTCACCTGCTCAGCCCGCTTCACCACTCTATAACCTTGAATTGTCCGAAACGCCGTTCCGAACGCTTTCACAAAAGTTATTGCAATAATTGCTAATATATATACTGCCCCAAGTAAAGGGTTAATCCATGAAAGCACAAAAAGCGCAATCACCGACAGATAACTCAATGCTCCAGGTAGAATCTCAAAAAAACGATACAACGGCGTCCTTCTCCCCAAAGGAATTTCTAAACTCCTATCAACCGCATAATCAATCTTTCTCGATTTCTTTGTTTGTTTTGACATCTATCCTTCCCCTAGCAGCCTTAATTGCACAATCAAAGCTGCCACTAGTAATATCAACGTTAACCCTACAAACACCAACGCCACATCTTTACCATATTTCTGAAAAATTCTCAACGCCAATATATTATGCAATAATCCAAAAATTAAAGCTAAGCACGGAAAAGCCAACATATTCAACCAACTATCTCGCCTATAACCCCCACTTACCCCCAAAACCTCACCGTAAACATCTCCATACCCCACAATCACCACTGCGCCTTGAGGATTTAAATGAATCAAAGAAAACACCAAGAATACAAAACTCAAAACCGCTAAAACCGCCATTGCAATTCCCAAACCTTGATATTTATGCCAAATCTGCCTCCAAGCTTGACTAAGCGCTGGCTTTTCCTCTTTCTCTTTTGCCGTTTTTTCTTTACTTCCCATCTTCCCTCCATTATACCATACATTTCCTCAAAAACCAAAAAGCCTTTTCTATGGCAACTTCATCGACTGCCTTTCGCCACCTAAAAGTTTGAGATTTCATGTTATTTTTCCACAACAAGTCTAGACAAAAAAATGAACCTGTACTATCATGGAAATAAGACAAATAGAGTTCACAAAGAGTTATTTTGAGAAAACAAACCTTAGTTTAACACCATAAAAATTGAGCATAAATGCGAGGTTGCTCAAGTTTCACTAATCAACCATTAACAAGGAGAAAACTTTAAAAGTTAGGACTAATATGAAGAAAATCGTCATTTCTGGAAGTGCAAAACTTACCGAGCAAGTTGCATATTGGCGTGGGTATTTCGAAGGTCGAGGTTTTAAAATCTTAGATTATCCTGGAGCATTACATTCAAGCGATAATGCTGCGGAACTTACTAAAATTTATCAAGAATTTTATCAAAATTTGGACGCTACCGATTCTTTCTTTCTTATGAATGAGGATAAAGATGGCATCATTGGTTATGTTGGCGCCAGCGCCATCGCTGAGCTCACCTATGTTGTCATGGGCAATCTCAACCGTGGCCGCAATGTTGAAATTTCTATACTCAAGTTACCATCCAAGGATCAAGGTTGTTACGACGAAATCAACTTCTGGCTCGAACAAGGCTGGATTAAAATTCATAAAAAAGGTCTCTCAACCGCCCTCGGCAAACACGATATTACTGTTGACGAACCCGAAGATATCGAAGAGCTCGAAGCTCAAATCGAAGAACCCAAAAAAGCTAAAATTTTTGGGCACGATGAAACTATCAATATCCTAGAATATAACAAAAAACCTCTTAAAGACCTCTCCTCAGCGGTCCGCGAATATCTTTACGTTCTCTGCCCGAATTTCCCAGCATGGTTGCTCAAGTACATTGCAGTTCCGGAGTTTCAACGCTTAGCTCACGTTGACTGTACCGGCGGTATCAATTACACCAGCATCTACAAATTCGAACATTTCAATTCTGTCTTTAATCACAGTATTGGCGTTGCTCTTATCGTCTGGAATTATACTCACGACAAGAAGCAAACTATTGCCGCTCTCTACCACGATATCGCTTCGCCTTCATTCAAACACTGCATAGATTACCTTAATGGCGATGCCGAGACACAAGAGTCTACCGAAGGGCGCACCGAAGAAATTATCCGTGACTCCAAAACCATCATGCGTCAACTCAAGAAAGATGGTATTCTTGCCGGTGAAATCACCGATTACAAGATTTATCCTATTGCCGACAACGAATTGCCGCGCCTCGCTGCCGACCGCCTAGAATACACTTTTTCTAACGGACTTTTCCTCTACAACATTTGGAATCTTTCTAGAGTCAAACATTTTTATAACAATATCATCACATTAGAAAACGAAGATGGTCTGCCAGAGCTCGGCTTCACTGACCAAGGCGTCTGCGAAGATTTCGTGTGCGATTCCCTCCCCCTATTTGCCAAATACTCCTGCGATGAAACTCGCGCCAGTATGCAATTTGTGGCAGATATTATCAAATCCATGGAAGCTAAAGGGCATATCTCTATCGATGACCTCTATATTATGAGCGAACGCGAAATTATCGATTGGATTCTCAGCTGCGGCGACAAAGAAATCGGCGAAGCCTTCCGCAAATTCCAACGCGCCACTAGTGTCTTCTCTAGCAGCACTCCTAAAAAAGATAAGTATTGCACTAGCGTCAAAGCCAAAGTTCGCTACACCACCCCACTCGTCAAAAGTGACGAAGGCACTCACCGCATTACTGAAGTTTCTGCCGCCGCCAACAAAGCCGTTGAGGAATTTCTAGACCAAAAGCAGTCCAAATACGTTGGTTTCGATTTTGAATTCAAACCAGAAGCCTAATACCAAAAATGCATCAATACACACCAACAACTAACCGGTAACCAACCAGCTTATGCTTATATTAGCACAGATAATCTAAAAAGTCAAGTTCACTCTATGCAACAACAAGTTTACGATTTTCTGCTTACTATTCCTAAGGGTAAAGTTGTCACCTACGGTCAAATTGCCACTTATCTTGGCAATCCTCACCTTGCCAGAGTGGTTGGTAATATCCTACACAACAACCCCAACGGAGATAAATACCCATGTTACAAGGTTGTTAACAGTCAAGGTAAGCTAGCTCCCCACTTCGCCTTCGGCGGTGACGACATTCAAAGACTCCTACTGGAAGCTGAAGGCATCAAGGTCCAAAATAACAGAGTAAATTTAGAGAAGTTTCAATGGCGACCATAATAGCCCCTCCTCTTAAAAAGTCTTATGCTACCAAAAAATATATACAAGAATGCTTGCATTCTTGGTGATATGAACTACAGCAACACTCTTTTCTTGAAAAAGAGGGTTGACAAATCACCTACGGTGTGCTAACATAAATATATAAACAATAAAATAAACAACCAAAACAAAATATAAACAAGGAAAATAAAACTACAATGTGTACAGCAGCAACATACAAAACAGATGGACTTTATTTCGGTAGGAATCTTGACTATGAAATGTCTTATGGAGAAACCATTGCAATTGCTCCTAAAAATTTCCCGTTCCATTTCCGTCACACTGAAGATATTAACCAACATTATGCCATTATTGGCATTGCCTTTGTCACGCCAGACGAAACTGGCAACGATTATCCACTATTTTACGATGGAGTCAATGAAACAGGACTTGGCATGGCCGGACTTAACTTCGTTGGCAACGCTGTTTATCAAAAACCGGCTGAAGGCAAAGATAATATTGCTCAATTCGAGTTCATTCCCTGGATTCTCGGTCAATGTGCAAGCGTTGAAGAAGCTAAAATACTGCTTGATCGAATCAATCTTACCGACACAAGCTTCAGTACTGAACTTCCCCCTTCTGACCTTCACTGGATTATTGCCGACAATAACCAATGTATAGTTGTAGAATCGGTCAAAGATGGTCTCAAGATTTACGATAACCCAATCGGTATCCTAACAAACAATCCTCCGTTCGATAAACAGCTATTACAACTTAGCAATTATATGCATCTATCTGCCAAAGACCCCGTAAACACCCTTGCTCCAGAAATTGACTTTTCAAGATACAGCCGCGGTATGGGTAGTATTGGTCTTCCAGGTGATTTATCATCCGAAGGTCGTTTTGCTAAAGCTGCCTTTACCAAACTAAATTCCTTGTCCTCCAGCGACGAACTATCTAGTGTTAGCCAATTCTTCCACATCTTGCACTCCGTCGACCAGCAACGCGGTTGTACTGATTTAGGCGACAACAAATATGAAATTACTATTTATTCGAGTTGCTATGACGCTGGCCGCGGGATCTGTTACTATACCGCCTATGACAACCATCAAATTAGCGCTATCGACATGAATAAAATCGATCTCGAAGGTCAAAACCTCGTCCATTATCCAATGATTAAAACCGAACAAGTTAATTATCAGAATTAAGGAGGGTGTTACTATAGAATTTACAAATTTCGAAGCCAATTACGAAACTCCTAAACCCGTATCTTACAATCTCGAATTAGAAACCCCAGAAGATAAGTTTCTACCTCCATAAAAACATCTATCCAATTTATTTGCAATTTGTGCTTGCGATGTCACTTGAAAATTGTGTGCGATGTTCCCCACTCCCTAGAGAGTGGGGTCTTGGACAAATTGCCTTAATTATCAACTTTAAACAAGGAAGTGTTAATATCAATAAAACATAGTCATTAATACAAAACAATTTATAGTCTACGATGTCGCTTGGTTTGTCTGCGATGTAAACCCCACCCTCCAGGAAGGTGGGGTCTTAAGTTAACATACCGTTCCC
This sequence comes from uncultured Candidatus Saccharibacteria bacterium, assembly GCA_964629705.1. Taxonomy (GTDB): domain Bacteria; phylum Patescibacteriota; class Saccharimonadia; order Saccharimonadales; family Saccharimonadaceae; genus Nanosyncoccus. Next base: position 7,352 of record CAZVTE010000048.1, read on the forward strand.
CCTTTTAGGAACTTCAGAATACAAGAATTATTACAAAATTTACAGTAGCCGCCAAAATACTTTTAAAATACAACATCTTCAAACAGCAAAGAGAAAATCCATGGTTACGATACCAATATATTGATGGCCACGCTTTTGTTTTACTGTATCCATAATAATAAGCTCTGTCAGGCTTTTCGTCCGCCGTACTAGCCCATATAGTTGCTCTGACACCAATTGCAGCACTATCCATTGCAGTGAAACCTGAATTGACATACGAAACCGGTACTCCGAAGAAAAGATTAGCTAGAACATCATAATTATTCGTAGGATTAGTTGCAAAATATCCCCAACCATCATCAGCCCCCTTTTCCTCAAACCTAAACCCGTACCGACTTATATTAACAAAGTAGAATAGATACTGGATGTAGTCTTGCTTGAACAAAGTATATTCTAACCTTCAAACTGTGAAGTAGGTGAAGGAGTTTTCTGTATTTAATTTCTGCAGGAATCCGGACTCAC
>CAZVTE010000049.1:0-7763 GCA_964629705.1 uncultured Candidatus Saccharibacteria bacterium
CTAAGCGTTATTCTAAACGGAAACGCCATGTGAGATCTAAAGCTAAAGGTAAGCACAAAATTAGTTCTCACTCTAAGAAGAATAAGAACTAATAAATCATTTCCTATCCCTATTCTATCAAGATATTAAAAGATTGGCAAGGGGTTTCGCCAAACACATCCAATCACAAAATCACTCATATCTAAAGTAATCATGTTATAATAAAAACAATGTCCATCTCGAATTTATTAACCGATTTCAAACTTTTTTGCAAAATTATTAACTATAACCTATTGTCACTGATTAGTTTCGAAATCGTTTTTAAACTTGCTAGTTTCCTAATTTTTACACCACTCTTTTTACATCTTTTTGATTTTACTATGTATCTCACCGGCTTTTCATATCTTACACTTGAAAATGTCCTTTTCTTTATCTTTAATCCAATTACTCTTGCTCTCCTACTCTGTCTAGTTTTTCTAATGCTCAGTCTTACCATGTTTGACATCACTACAGTAATCATTATTCTCGATGCTTCTGCTGCGCAGCACAAAATTAGCACTCTCTCCGCTATCAAACTTTCTCTCAAAAAATGCCTCAGTATTTTTCATTTGCAAAATTTACCGCTCGCTTTCTTTGTTCTTTTCCTAATTCCTTTCCTCAACTTTGGCATTACCTCTAGTTTTATTACTTCCATTAAAATTCCCGAATTTATTCTCGACTTCATTATGCATAATCCTTTTCTACTTAGTTGCTCAGTCATTCTGGTTATTTTTCTGATTATTCTTCTGCTTAAATGGCTCTACTCATTACATTTTTTTATTTTAGAAAACCTTCCCTTCCGTGAAGCTCGCAAGCGCAGTACCGAACTTAGCCATAATCACCTTTTCCAAAATTTACTCACCCTCTTACTTTTACAATTTTCTGCTTTTATTGTTTATTCCGGCTTTTTGGCCTTGGGAATTTTCTGCATCATACGCCTAGAAAAAATCTTTAATGATATTCTCATTCTCAAAAGCATTACCACTACTACTATCTGGATTTTTGTTGTTATCTCAACACTTTTCATTATTCTCATGGCAGTGCCAATCAGTTACTCTGGAATCAGCGTCATGTACTATTCCTTGCGTAAACAAGATCGCCAAACCATCAAACATTTCCCAATCATAACTGCCTCTCCCCATCCAAAACTTTATTCACTTCTCAAATCCAGCATATTTATCTGTTTTATACTTGCATTTATTGGCGGCTCAATCCTTAATTATGGTATTTATAAAGGCAATTTTAATTTCAATATCGTCTATTTTCGCACCGCCGAAATCACCGCTCACCGCGGTTCCTCTCTCGAATACCCAGAAAACACCATGCTCGCTTTTATTGCCGCCAAAGATGCTGGCGCCGACTGGATTGAACTCGACGTTCAACAAACCGCAGACCAAGAAATTATCGTCCTACACGATTACAATCTTAAACGAGTCACCGGCCTTAACAAACCTACCTGGGAAGTCACTTACAACGAAATCAAAAATTTGGATGCTGGTAGTTTTTTAGACCCTAATTTTAGCAACGCTCGTATCCCCCTTCTTAAAGAAATTGTCAAATGGGCCAAAAATAACAATATCAAACTCAATATTGAGCTCAAGCCAACCGGCCACGAAACCAATTTCGAACAACAAGTTGTTGATATTATCCTCGCCGAAGATTACGAAAAATATACCGTAATCACCTCTCAAGTTTATCATACTCTACAAAATGTCAAAACTTATCGCCCCACCATCAAGACCGTTTATGTTATGAGTATTGCCTATGGAAACATTCTCGCCTTGAAATACGCCGATGGCTTCAGTATTGAAACTATTAATATCACTTCCAAGATGGTAAACAAAATTCACGAAGCTGGCAAAGATATCTATGCCTGGACCGTCAATAGTACTGAAAACATCGAGCATATGATTAATCTTGGTGTCGATAACATTATTACTGACAATGTTACACTCGCCAAAGAGCTGGTATATTCCAGTAAGACCACCAGTTTAATTAATCAATATGCTAATTTTGTCGACAATCTCCATTAGGCTACAACCATTTCACAAACACATAAGCCTTCTCAATACTTACCTTCCCTAGTCTCCCATATTCTTGGTTCTCAATTTCTGTTTCATAATATTTCTCGCAGCCCATCCGTTCATAAAAGTGAAAATTACAACTCTCATCTGTCAAAATTTGAATATTACGCATCCCATCCTTTCTTGCTAGCTCAAAAACTTCACTGAGTAATCGCTTTCCCAGACCTCTACCCCGAAATTCCTCATCCACCAACAAGATTGAAACTTCACCTTCTAACGCTTCTGCCATTTTCGCTGGGACATAATCGTAATTATCATTATAGCGAACCAAAGCTTCACGATTCTTCACTAAAGGGCTATACAAAATAATACTCCTACAAATTTGATACAACTTTTTTCTAATTTTCTTATTCTCAGAATTCCATTTCGCATAACCAGCAAATCCTACCACCCGCTTATCAACCGTTGCTACTACAATTTTCTCTGACTCTGCTAAAATTTCCAAAAGGTACAACCACGCACACACCCGTCCGTTCGTCCGAGTATCCACCTCCCCTAGTTCCCATTCATTATCAAGCAATGTTACCGCCTGTCTAATTTCACTCAACCGCATCTTCCACTTCTTCAGAGTTTTCTTTACCCTCTTCTTCCTCTACATTTCTTCTCTGCTTCAATAACTTCTGTACTCCTTCTAACCCCAAAATAATCACTCCACCAATCACAAAACCTAATATGCTAAAAGTCCCTGGCGACAATGGCTCTTGCGGAACTTCTAGCGTAGTTGGCCCCATCACAATCGCATATAAAGACCCTAGCATCAATCCCAAAATCAAATACATCGTCTGACTTCTAAACTTCTCTAGCGCAATCTTAATAATTTTAATCACTAGCAAAATTCCCGCAATCACGCCCAAACCAAACGTAATCAAAATTGGCAAATTCTCCCATTCAAAATGCAAAATACTTTTGACCGCGCCCATAATTGGCATATATAATCCAAAGATCAGTAGTAGAGTCGACCCCGAAATCCCAGGGAGCACCATTGCCGAAATTGCAATCATTGCCACCACAAAAATATAGAGCATTATACCTAGACCAGACTGATTTACATCCACGCCCCCCCCTCCACTTCCCACCGGGTTAAAATACGTAATTAATGATACTACTACAATACCAATAAACGTAAAAATCAAATTTCCATATTTCCCTTTCATAGTGTCCTTCTCTTGCTTCAAAATAAATGGTATAGAAAATACAATAAAACCTAAAAACACCGAGCTCACTGTATATACTCTCGTCTCAAATAGTTTCGTTAACACCAAAGCCGCCAAAACCATTCCGATCACCCATCCAAGCCCTAATTTTACCAAAAATTTCAAAGCTATCTTCTTTTTTTCTTTATCGCCGAAAATTAAGTCATCCAAAGAATTAATAAACTTATCATAAAAACCCAAGATAAACGCAATTGTTCCTCCCGAAACCCCAGGCACACTATCCGCTAATGCCATACAAAACCCCCGAAGCATGTCTATAATCCAATTAATTATTTTCATTTATTTTCTCCATTACATAACCATAACCATCGCCAAGGTCTAATTCTGCCTTTTTCTCATATCCCCACCCCTCAAAGACATTCACTATAAATCCTTTATCTAGACCATTCTCAATCCTGAGGATAAACTCACCCTCAACACCCTCAATCTTCCTGATTTCGTCGTACGCTTCCTTCACAATCACAGTTTTATCATAAGTTAAATACTCCGACAAATGTTTAATGAAGGTAAAGTTATCGCCCGTCACAAAAACTAAAGTTTTTTCCATATTCGCTTCAGCAACATCAAGCGCGGCTTGCCTCTCTGGATACAAAAAACTCGGTTTATAGATCATTGCTCCTAGCAGTACCCCTATCACAGCAATGACCATCCCCAACTTTTCTCCACTAAACTCCGTCAAAACCGCCATGAGACACATCACGATAATCGCCATCACTGGCATCAAATAACGAATCTCCGTGTATGGCGCAATTAGTATGACTATCAAAATATATACTAGTGCTGGAATTATTAATAAATCTTTCTCTACATTACGCTTCCATAACATCCACCATATCAAAATTGCTGCCACTAAGATCAGTGGTAAATAGATATTATTTCTTACTACTTGCAGAAATCCCGCAATCTTCCCACCAAAACTTGCTTCTGCAACCTCTGTGGCCATCGCTCCTACGCCTCGATAGCTAAAGAAAATATGCGCAATACTTGCAGGATAGATGACCACCCCTACCACACCAGCACCAATGTGCACGCCAACATATTTTTTCAAACTATCATAGTTCTTCGCTTTTACCATCATTACACACATGATTGTAAAAATAATTACAGTATAAATCACTCCAAAATATTGTGTCAAAAAACTCAAAACTACAGCAAATCCTAACCCCATAGCATCATGTTTTTCAATCTCGAATTTTTGTTTCCAAATTTTCAAATTATAATACAAAATTAGCATTACAAAAAATGCTAACACCGTGTACATCCGCTGAAATGTCACCATATTTATCCCTAATACCGAAAATCCCAAGAAAATCAACGTTGGTAGAATCGCTTTTTCCTTGCCGAGTAGCACAAAAATCTTCACTACCGCTAACTCTAACATTAAAAAGAATACCAGATTAATTATAAAAGCTACCTGCAAAGTAAAATTCGGCAGAATTAAGGCTACAAAATGAAATAATAAGTAATACAACGGCGGATGCACATCGCTCGCTTGATTGCTATAAACCAGAGCCGGATTAAACCCCTGCGAATCCACATAGCTCTGATACGTTTCTCTATCCTTTACAATCGGCACGCCATCTTCGGCTGTTGTCATAATTCCTCGCCAAACACTCGACACTGAAGATGTAATAGTATAAACTTCATCTTCATGAAATCCCACCTTCTTAGTTTCGCAAAAAACCATAAAAGCTACCGTCAGCACCATAATCGCACCAATCGCAGTCTTCGTCGCTCGGTTTAGCTTATCCCAACCCAACCATTTCTGAATTTTTACACCCAATTTCATACCTATATTATACTTGATACCTTAATAAAAATCCAGTTAATTCGCCCTAGCTAAAAATTCTCAAAACTCAACTTTTTATGATACAATTGAAGTAATGAAAACAATCAGTATTATCGTTCCCTGTTACAATGAATCCGAAGCTATTCCATTTTTCTATCAAGAGGTCAAAAAAGTGACTTCCAAGCTACCGAAATATAACTTCGAAATTCTTTTTGTGGATGACGGCAGCAGTGATAACACTCTAGAAGTTATCCAAGATTTATCTACTCATGACCAAACTATCAGTTACCTCACCTTCTCGCGCAATTTTGGTAAAGAATCAGCTTTGCTTGCTGGTCTGCAACACGCCAAAGGCGATTACATAGCCACAATGGACGCTGATTGTCAAGACCCACCTAGTCTCTTGCCCGAATTATTACAATATCTTGACCAAGGTTATGATTGCGCCGCTACTCGCCGTGTCACTCGCAAAGGCGAACCTCCCATCCGCAGTTTTTTTGCTCGCATGTTTTACAAAATTATCAATCATATGAGCAAAATTGAGATGGTCGATGGCGCTCGCGATTACCGTCTCATGACCCGCCAAATGGTCGATGCTATTATCTCCTGTCCAGAATACAACCGCTATTCCAAAGGTCTCTGGAGTTTCGTTGGATTCAAGACTAAATGGGTAGAATACGAGAATGTTGAGCGCGTTGCCGGTGAAACCAAATGGTCTTTTTGGAAACTTTTCAAGTATGCTATCGAAGGTATCGTTGCCTTTTCTACTGTACCGCTCACGCTTTCCGCCTTCTTTGGTATTGTATTATGTTTGATTTCTTTCATAGTTATTGTTGTAATCATTTGCAAAACCCTCATTTTCGGTGACCCTGTTTCTGGCTGGCCAAGTTTAGCCTGTATCGTTATGTTTGTCGGCGGAATTCAGCTTTTCTTCCTCGGCATTATCGGTGAGTATCTTGGTAAAACTTATCTCGAAACCAAGCATCGCCCACACTACGTTATTAAAGAAATCCACCAAAACTCCAAACCATCAAAGGATAAGTCATGAAACAATCCTTCCTGCAACTTATTCGTACCAAGTATTCTGAGTACGCTGAAATTATCCGTTATCTAATTATCGGTATTTTAACAACCTTAGTCAGCCTTGGCACCTATTATGCTCTAGTCCTCACTATTCTAGACCCCGATAATTCCTTACAACTTCAAATTGCCAATGTTGTTTCTTGGATTGTATCAGTTTTATTCGCCTATTTCACCAACCGTAGCTATGTTTTCAAGGTTAAAGACCAAAAAATTCTCCAAGAATTTATCAAATTTGTTGCCAGTCGCATTTTTACCCTAATAATCGATATGTTAATGATGTATGTCTTTGTTTCTCTTCTACATTTCGACGACAAAATCATCAAGCTAATTATTCAAATAATTGTCATTGTCCTCAATTATGTCTTGAGCAAATTCCTCGTCTTCATTAAGCCTAAGCAAAATCAAAACGATTCTATTACAAAATAGCAAAAGTTACTATTTTAGGCTCTAAATAATTGCTTATAGATAAATTTTGTGCTATAATAATAACATGAAAAAACTACGAAGTTCAACAAGACCCAATCAAGTTTTTATTGCAATAGTGATTGTATTATTTTTTATAATCACATTATTTTGCTATTTTACAATCTTTGCACAACCTCAACTTTTATCTCCAACCTATAACGCTCAAATCTCCCAAGAAGTTTGCAATTTTTTATCCAGTAGCACGCCAATCACTAATCAATCTGAATCCACAGATAACCTTCTTTTTAGCTCACCTGATAACTATTGCCTAGCTCTAACTTATGATTATACTGAAGAATACATTTACGCTTATATTATATCTCAAGATTACAGCTGGTTTTATCATTATAATCCCGTCTACGATGCAAAAAATACCATTGAAGTATCACGCTCCCTACATCAAGGAGCTAACTGGTCGTCACACGTCCGACTCAGTTACACCTCTAGTCCCGATTTTAGAATCACTGGCTATACCAAGCCTCATGATGGTATTACTTATTACGAAGAATTGACTGAGCTATTCGCCCCAATCGGAATTGTTGATGCAATTGACACCAACAGACAAGCAGAAATACATAACCATCTAACTACAGCATTTTATAACGAGCATGGCAACGACCCTTATCCGGAACATATCGAAACAATTTACGGCATGACTAATCCCAAAATTATTGTTAACAGTAGCTCCGACCAAAATCCTTAACCGCTCAAAGCTTTTACAAAAGTCTACTCTCCATTTTGCTCATTTTCTGCCCATCGCAAATCATCTTCCCATTCCGCCTCGCGCATCGCTTCCTCAAGCGAGCTCACCTCTTCATTACTAGGATACAACGGATTCCAATTCATGGGCACATTATAGCACAAAAACAATATCAGAAAGACTTCAAAGAATAACAAACAGAGAGAAACTTCAGCTACCACGCTCCCTCAGCGGCAGAACGTTTCCTCGGAAGTAAAAATACAAGCATTTTTACTTCTCTCAGAAACTACTGCCTACGAACTCTAACGAGTTCGTTTTCTCTCCTTGCAATGCTTAACATAAAACAATCTCCCTTAACAGGGAGCTTATTTTATGTTTGGTGCGGGTGGAGAGAGTCGAACTCTCGTTTC
>CAZVTE010000050.1:0-7613 GCA_964629705.1 uncultured Candidatus Saccharibacteria bacterium
CTTCTTCTTTTTCTCCATTTTGCTAGAAGAAAGGTTCTTTTAGTCTCTAGAATAACTTATGCTGCAAACCCTAACAAGATGATTTTTAAAAACTGCAAAATGAAGTCTGCAAAATAACTTCCTTCCAAATCTAGAGTATTTATTTCTAAAGCTAGATATGGTATAATGACTTTACAGAGGAATATAGTGGAGCGTAACCTATAATGAACGAGAAAAATCAAACAAATAGCACTCCTTGGGTCTATACGGAAATAGTGAAAGAGCATTTCTTGAATCCACGTAATTTCTTGATGGGTGACGAAACTGCCTATCCGCATGATGCCGAGGGGGTAGTGGGTAATCCGGTTTGCGGCGATCAAATGAAAATGTTCTTACAGATAAAGAATGATAAGATTGTAGATATTCGGTGGAAAACTTACGGTTGCGCTAGCGCGATTGCATCGACTTCAGCGTTATCAGAGCTGGCTAAGGGTAAAGATTTGGAGTCTGCCTTAGATATTGGAGCCGAGGAAATCGATGCTTATCTCGGTGGCTTGCCAAAGCATAAGTTCCATTGCTCAGTGTTGGGGCATGAAGCTTTGCGCGCTGCCATTAATGATTATCGAGCAAAACATTGCAATTCTGGAGTGAAAGCGGTAGAATAAACATATGTATATCAAAAACCGCCTAGCCTCAATTATCTATAAAGCGGATATTTTAGTATTGGCGATTTTTGGCATCGTTACACAGGTTCGCGAGCATGGCTGGTGGGCTTTTCGATCGCTTGCTGTAATTGCTGGCGTAATGTGTGCAGTTTACTATCTTGTAGTGCTAATTTTAGGTTTTAAAGATAAAGAACGACCGCTCTCGCAGGCGCTTTGTCCAGCGCTCAAAGGCACAATCACAGTTGGTTTGGCGCTCAGCGGTATTATGGCAACGGCTTTCGGTGCAGAGCTTGATCTCGTGGATGGCATGGCGGTACTTGGCCTGATTTTGCCACTTCTGATGCTATTAGACTGGCTTCTATTTGACGAAAAGGGTAGAATTAAGCTTACGGCACCGTTCTATTTTTTGACATTGCCGATTATTTATTTCAGTATAATCATAATTAGCTCGCAGCATGTGCCTGCCAATATTGCCTTACGTTATCCCTATAGTTTCCTCGACTTTCGAGATGGAAAGATTGGCAGTATGCTCGTAGCAATCGGAATTAATTTGATTATTGTCTTTACATTTGGCTATGCTTATACGCTAGCAGATAAGTTGCTCTGTGGCGAAGAGAGAGTTAAAGAAAAGGCTATGGAGGAGCCAAAAGAAAAAGAGATAGAGGCAGAAGTAAAACAACTAGAAACTCCCGCAATTACCGAGCCAGAGCGCATTCTACCTGCTGGAGCAGAAGTGGCTTTGCCAGCTGCAGCTAGTGAAACTGAAGAAGATTCTGAAGTTAGCAGCGATAGTGATGAAGAAGAGAACGATTGGGATAGCGACTCTTACGTCATTGGCGAGCCAACACCGACAGAAGCCAGCGTTGGGGCAGTTGTTTTTGAAAATAAGGAAGATCAACGGACACTAGATTCAGCAGAAGTGAAGAGAAAACCGGAAAAGACTATTGATATTCCAAAATCGCAAGCATCACAACCGAAATCTCCTTCCAAGCCTCACACTCAAGCTAAGTCCAAACAAATGGATATTATCATGCCGAAGAATGATAAAAACAACAATAATAGTAATAGCAACAAGAACAAAGCAAATAAAACTGCGAAAAACAACAAAAATCGACCAGTGCGTAGAATCGAGACGCGGACTAACGCTCCTAATCGCAATGGTCGTACTCGCCGTAATAACCATCGCACGCCCAAGTTCGAGGATATTATGCGTGTGGAGTCTCAGCAAGACAAGAATAACGCCTCCTCCGCAAAAAACACTAAAAAGCATTAAAAGTCACTTCGTTGTCACTTTGGTTTATTATAATTATCATAATCGGACAAGAATAGTGCCGAATTATTAAAAGGTAATTAAATATGGAAATTTTAAGAGTCGAAAATTTACGCAAAACTTATGGCAAAGGCGAGAATGCTGTCCATGCGGTAGATGGGATTAATTTTTCCGTCAACGAAGGTGAATTTGTCGCTATTGTGGGAGCAAGCGGCTCCGGTAAGTCAACTTTACTGCATCTACTAGGTGCAGTCGATCGCCCCACGTCTGGTAAAGTAATTATCAACGAGCAGGATATTTATCAAATGAATGACGATGCCTTGGCAATTTTTCGTCGTCGGCAGGTCGGGATTATCTATCAATTCTATAATCTAATTCCCATTTTGAATGTCAAAGAGAATATTACTTTACCTTGTGACCTCGACAATCGAGCGGTTAATCGCGAGCATCTCAAAGAACTCATTCATACTTTAGGGCTATCGCATCGCATTGATCATTTACCAAATCAGTTGTCTGGTGGGCAACAGCAGCGCGTTTCCATTGGGCGCGCCCTAATTAACGATCCGGCAATTATCTTGGCCGATGAGCCCACTGGTAATCTTGATTCCAAATCTGGTGAAGAAATTCTTTCTCTCCTGAGGCTTTCTAATAAGAAATTTCACCAAACTATTATCATTATCACCCATGACCTCGAGATTGCTGCGCAGGCCGACCGTGTAATCACGTTTGAAGATGGCAAGATTATTAAGGACGAGAGGATGTAAGATGAAGATTCTAGAGAAACTCACAATTCAGAATCTTCAAAAAAACAAGCGGCGCACTTTGGTGACAATTGTTGGGGTGATGCTATCCGCCGCGCTGATTTTAGCCGTGGCTGGTATGGTGACCAGTTTTCAGAAGATGATGATTAATTACGCCATTGCCGAAGATGGCAACTTCCATGATATGTTTCAAGAAGTCCCGGTTGAAAAGTTGAAATTCGTGGAGAATAATAAGCATGTGGCGGAGTATTACTATTCCGAGTCAGTAACTAAAGAGAGTATTGGCGCTGACCAGTTTGATACTTATGAGCTCTATCAGCATGCCCCCTATGCTGTAGAATACTACGAAAAGTTGAATGAACTCCCTAAAAATGCTAGTGGCAAATATAACATTTTTGTACGCTATGATAAACCGAGAGACTACGAGACTTTACGTGCGTCAATTCTCGATGCGCTCGGTTCCACCGGCGAGGATGAACAAAACTATATCAATGTCCGTACTAATTCCGAACTTTTACGCTACGAAGCTGGTGTAATGAGCGACACCACCCTCTCAGCACTTTATCAGATTGCAGCTATTATTATTGCGATTATCGTAATTTCTAGTGTATTTGTAATTCGCAACAGCTTTAGTATTTCTGCCACCGAGAGGTCGCGTCAGTTTGGAATGCTCGCCAGCATTGGTGCTACACCTAAGCAGATTCGCCACAGCGTAATTTTTGAGGGGCTAGTAATCGGGCTTATTGGTATCCCGCTGGGTTTGCTACTAGGTACTTTGGCGGTTTTTATCCTTGTAATAGTTGTTAACTATTTGCTAGCTGATATGGTAGTAGCAAATATTGAGTTTTCCTTACCTTTGTGGATTTTTCCAGCTACTATCGGCCTCAGTTTGCTTACGATTTTTCTTTCTAGCCTAATGCCGGCTTTTCGAGCGGGACGAATGTCTCCAATCGAGGCGATTCGCGGTAATAATGATATTAAAATTAAATCACGCAAGCTTAAAACTTCCAAATTAACTAAAACGGTTTTTGGAATTGGTGGCGTCATTGCCAGTAAAAACCTCAAACGCAGCCGCAAAAAGTACCGTACTACAGTAATTTCAATTGTAGTGTCAGTGGCAACATTTGTCGGTCTCTCTAGCTTCCTTGGCTATGGTGAGAAGATCGTGGGCTTGCAGTATGCTGACGAAGATATTGATTATGTAATTTCTAATTCAGATCCGAAGCTATATAAAGAAGTTACCGATAAATTTCAAATCAAGGACTGGTTAGTTTATCAGCCAGCTCGCACCCTGAACACGAATCTATATGTCATGGACCGCGACAGTTTTGCTGAATATGCTAAGACTGTTGGTATTAGCGCCAAAGATTATAGTAAAGTTGCTATTATGATAGATCAGGCTATGACCGTAGATGATGCTGGTGTTTATACTATTGGCGAACAGTACCATCTGCACGATGGTGATAAATTCGAGCTTGAAGTAGCCACCCAGAACGACTCCGAGACTGGTAATTATGATGTTAGTACCGCTAAAAAAGTTCCTATCGAAATTACCAAAGTGACTACCGAGAAACCGACCGGCTTCAAACATACTTTCTCACCCATGACTTTTGTTTCCGAAGATTATCATCTCAAGGATCAACTAGGTGTTGATACGGAGTTCGGCGAATTATTCTTGCAGCACCTCGACATTGATTCTAGAGAAATTGACAGTTATCTGGACGAAAAACAGAAGCAGCCAGAATACGAACAAATTTATTATCAGAATATGCAAGAAGCTTTTGCCCAGTCACGCCGTTTAATCTTACTCTTCGGCATCTTCCTTTATGGATTTATTACGGTTGTAACCCTGATTGGTGTGACCAATATCTTTAATACAATTACTACCAACGTGGCACTACGTTCTAAAGAGTTCGCCATGCTGCGGTCAGTTGGCATGACTAATCGGGAGTTTAATCATATGATTCGGCTAGAAAGCTTAATGTATGTCTCCAAAGCACTGATTATTGGGTTGCCGCTTGGTATTCTGATTTCTTATGGATTCTATCAATCTTTTGCCGAGGCTGTAGATTTTGGCTTTAGTCTACCGTGGGGAGCAATGCTGATTGCTGTCTTTGCAGTGGCAATTCTGATTGGCGTAATCATGCGTTACTCTGTTAAGCAGGTTTCTAAGCAGAATATTATTGAGACGATTCGCGAAGAAAATATTTAAAATGATAGTTAGAATGGGGATTCCGATACTTAGTAAAATCCACAATACTATTCGGAAAATCCCCATTCACGCGTCACCGCTCCAAGTTGTATTCCAAAAAACTATAAAAATCCGAAAAAATTTTAGTGATTTAACAGGGAAGAATCAGAACAATCAAGTGACGACTTGACCGTCTAGAAAACAATCAAGTGGCGACTTGACTGTTTTGGCGTTCAGTAGCTGCTTGGCGATTACAATCAAGTGGCAACTTGACTATTCAAAGAACAATCAAGTGGTGGCTTGACTATCGTCTGAGGCTCTAGATAGATTTTATAAAAAGATAAAAATAAGGTATAATGTAATTATGTCGAGAAAGATTCTATTGGTTGAGGATAACCTACTTACCGCTAAAGGTTTAGCTTATTCACTAGAGCGCGAGGGCTATGTGGTAGAAGTTGCCGAAAATGCAACAACTGCAGCGGCGAGCTTGGCGGTTACGAGCTTCGATTTGATCCTACTTGACATTAACTTGCCAGATGGTAATGGTTTTAATATCGCGCGGGATATTACGGCTAAGCGGCTAGCGATACCGATAATTTTTCTCACTGCAAGGGATGACGAAACTGATGTGCTATACGGACTTGAGCTTGGCGCTACTGATTACATCGTCAAGCCATTTCGAACTCAAGAATTGTTACTCAAAATTCGTAATTTGTTGCAACTAGGACACGCTTTGGCTACGGAAATGACACTCGGCGACCTACGAGTAGATACCAAAAATCGTCGCGTTAGCTATCGTGACCACGAAATTATTTTGACTGCGCTTGAATATCGATTGCTCTTGTGCTTGCTGGAAAATGCTGGTAATATTGTGACTCGCGAACGCTTGGCGGACGAGATTTGGCAAGCCTCTGGGAAAGTGGTTAATGATAATACAATTTCAGTTTATATCAAACGCCTACGGCAAAAAATTAATAACGCTGCCAAGATTCAAACTATTAAAAACGTGGGCTATATTCTAAAAGCGAATGATGAGGAGTTAGCAGTAAACCATGGGTCGTAGGCTGAAGCAAATTGTTTTGCCAATAATAGTAATGCTAGTAGTTACTGTTGTGGTTCTGCTCGTGTTGCTTGGCGCACTCAGAGTGCACTTTAAGACTGCCCAAAATGCTGAAATTGCTGGGATTGTTGGTGAGATAACCGCGGCGAATACGGAAATTGATGCGTCTGCGCTGGTTGAAGCTCTTTCTAAGCCAGTTTCGGCGAGAGATATTAGGCAGGGCGAAGAACTGTTAAAACAATATGGCTACCAAGAGGAAGATTTTACTAGCTTGGCAGCACAGAATTTTGTTGAATGTGCTTTTGCCACAATAGTAGTGGTAGTTTGCGTATTTGCTATTGTAATAATAGCTTATTTTTGGCTGCGTGATTTATATGAACAGAAACAAATAGAAAAACTAGTAGAATATCTGCATATGTTAGATAGTCAAATACATGACCTAAAGCTTACCGAAAATGCTGAGGGGCAACTGTCAATCTTGACGAACGAGCTTTATAAGATTATGATTACACTCAAAACTGCTGCTTTGAGCAATCAAGAAGGTCGAAAAAACTTAGAAACCGCACTTGCTGACATTTCACATCAGCTACGCACGCCACTTACGTCTCTCCAGATTATGATTGATAATATCTATAATGAACCCGATATGCCAGTGGCAGTACGGCAAGATTTTTTGCAGTCTATTGCCCGACAAATTGAACAAATGTCTAGCTTAATCACCACATTACTCAATATTGCCAAGTTTGACAATAAGACTATTAAGATGAATAGCAGTATAATTACAGCTGGCGACCTACTGACGCAAGTTTTGCAAAAGCTGGAGGTGCTAGCGGATTTGAACGGAATCACCCTAGAGGTATCAGGAGATTTGACGGCTAAGGTTAAACTAGATGCGCGCTGGCAAAGCGAAGCGCTCTCTAATATTATTAAGAACTGCCTAGAACACAGCACTGCTGGCAGCAAAATCATTATTACGGCTCAGAATTGTCCACTCTTTCTAAAAATCACGATTCAGGATTTTGGCGAGGGCATTGCCAAGCAGGATTTGCGTCACATTTTTGAACGTTTTTATAAAGCTAAGAATTCTGCCCAGACGAGTGTAGGGATAGGTTTATCATTTGCTAAAACTATTATTGAAGCTGATAATGGCCAAATTGCTGTTAAATCTGAGGAAGGAGTGGGAACACAGTTTGTGATTACTTATTTTAAATAATAGGAAATATGTTCTAGCATGGAGAGAAGCTCCATGAGTAAGGGCGTCACTTGCAGACGGGATAATTCTCCATATATTAAATTGAATATTACAAGAACCATTCGTGCTACTTATCGTATTACTGCGCGAACGTGCATCTGCTCCAACATCAATAAGCGTACCACTAAAAGCTTGATTAAATACTCCGGGAGTAACACCATAAAAAGGTGTTTTCAAAAAATTATAATCATTCAAACCGATATTGGAACCATAATAATCATTCCACTGGTTCTTTTCCTCAAACCTAAACCCATATAGACTTAACATACTTATACGTTCTAGGATAATTTAGTCTTTTCTAAAAGTGACCCATTCTTCTTCCGGTTTTTCTTATCCACTTTCTGTGGGGCCGCGTTCAAGACGCCCGCCGCCGCGGGGTCTTGCCGCTAGTCCTCCTCGTGAGTCCGGATTCCCCACAGAAAGGGATAATAAAAA